>JAQBGV010000185.1:0-3810 GCA_032128395.1 Planctomycetota bacterium
GGCGACGTGCATCCACACCGCCCCGACCGTCCCCATCAAGGTGTAGAAGATCGCCGCCCCTCGGACGAGCGGCCCGCTCGCGGAGAGATCGAGGGGGTTTCCATCGCCGACCCAGGTCAGCGGATCGCGATCCGGGATCGGGACGCGACGCTCCCCCGGCCCACTCACGACTCGCCCCCCAGGTGATCCCGGGACGCGGCGACTGCGCGGGCACTCGCCGCGAGTCGATCTGCCCCGGCCCGCACGACGGCGGTACCCGAGAACTGGGCGAGGAACGAGGCGCGATCGAGCTTCGAGAGCTCATCGAGTCGGTCGGGAAGGGGTCGGGGGGTGAGATCGGAGTCGACGGGAGGCTTTCGCCGGGCGGGGCGGGTGTTCCAAGGGCAGACCTCCTGGCAGATGTCACAGCCGAGGATCCAGCCGTGCAACTCTCGACCGGACTCGATCGGGACCGGGTCGCGGTGCTCGATGGTGCGGTAGGAGATGCAGGCGCGGGCGTCGACGGTGCGCTCGATGGCGAGGGCGCCCGTGGGACAAGCGTCGAGGCAGCGTGTGCAGCGCCCGCACTGGTCGAGTGCGGGGGCATCGGGCTGGTAGGGGCGGTCCGTGACGATCGCGCCGAGAAAGAACCAGCTGCCGATCTCGGGGTCGATCACGAGGGCGTTCTTTCCGATCCAGCCGATCCCCGCCGCCTCCGCCCAGTCGCGCTCGAGGAGCGGCCCGGCATCGACGGTGTACCAGGTCCGGTACCGATCGCCGTCGCGCATCGTCTCGGCGAGGCGGCGCAGCTTTCCCTGCATGACCCGGTGGTAGTCGCGCCCTCGCGCGTAGCGGGAAATCTTCCCGCGACTGGTCTCGTCCGGAGCGGGGAGGTCGACGTCGTCCGCGTAGGGGAGCGAGACGACGATGACACTCTGCGCCCCCGGAACGGTCTCGCGTGGATCGATCCGGCGCTCGACCTGCTCGGCCAGGTACCCCATGGTTCCGTGGTGGCCCTTCGAGAGCCAGGCGAGAAATCGGTCGGCGTGGGGGGAGCGTCGGGCGGCGGCGACGCCGAGGCGGTGGAATCCCAGGTTGCGGGCGGCGGTGCGGAGAGGGGTGGGGTCGTGGTGTGCGGGCATGGTGGGGGGCCATACTAACCGGAATCGGTCGAAGGCGGAGGCCCCCGGCGACGGTACCGCCGACGGTACCGTCGACGCCATCCGCGACCGCCTCCCGCTCCGGCCGCCTCCCGCTATATTATCCCGAGCGAGGAGCTCTCATCGCCAGACCATACCTCCCCCCCCTGGTCCGCCTCATCCGACCGCACCACGTGGTCAAGAACCTCTTCGTCCTCCTCCCCGCCCCCTTCGCCGCCGCCGCCGGACACTCCATCGATCCCGTCGAACTCGCCCTCGGGTTCATCTTCTTTTCCCTCGTCCCCGCCGGGATCTACGCGTGGAACGATGTGTTCGATGCCGAACGGGACCGGTCGCATCCGCGGAAGAAATTCCGCCCCGTCGCCTCGGGGGAGATCACTTCGCGGACCGCGATCGCGGTCGGCGTGATCCTCGTAGCGGTGGGGGTCGGGGGACTGTTCGTCGTGGGAGGCGGGAGGAGTGGGTCGCTCGCCGCCGCATACGTCTCTGTGACCCTCTTCTATTCCGTTCGTGGAAAACACATCCCGTTCGTCGACGTCGCGCTCCTCACCCTCGGGTTCCTCATCCGCATCCTGGTCGGCTGTCGCCTCATCGACGCGGTTCCCTCGAACTGGCTCCTCATCTGCGGATCCACTGTCGCGCTCTTCCTCGCGCTGGGGAAGCGCCGCAGCGACCTCGCCCTCGGGATCGGGACCGAGCATCGGCCGAGCCTCGCCAGGTACTCCCTCCGGGGACTCGACCGGGCGATGGCGGTCACGCTCGTCGGGGCACTCGTCGCGTACACCCTGTACACGCGCAAGAGCGCCATCTTCCTCCCCGGTCGGGAGATCGCTGGAGTCCCGTTCGTGGCGCTCGGTCTGTTCCTCTACCTGCGACGTACGAGGCGGGAAGGCGAGACTCGGTCGCCGGTCGACATCGTGCTGTATTCCCCCGAAATCCCTCTGACGCTCCTCGGATACGCCCTAGCTACTGCATGGGGCCTCGGCGCGGGTCCCTGAGTCCTTCGTCGCGGCCGAAACTGAGTCTGGCTGCGTGAAGGACGGCACCGAGAGGGGTACCATTCCCGACGCAGGAAGGAGTGGAGCCGATGTCCCCCCGTCGTCCTCGTGAACCGGATTCCTCGGAAGAGGAGGCGTCGCCCCCCCGGGATACCTGGCTGGTCGCCGTCTGGCCGGGGATGGGGAGCGTCGCCATCACCGCGGGTTCCTGGCTGGCCAGCGAGCTCGGGGCCAGCCATCGCCTCGACCTGCCCTCCGAGGAATTCTTCGACGTGGAGAAGGTCGAGGTCCACGACGGGGTCGCGCGGATCGGGTGGCGCCCCAGCTGCGCGTTCCACCTCTGGAAGAACTCGGGCAAGGGACCGGATCTGCTGATCTTCGTCGGCGAGTCTCAGCCCCCGTCGCGGGGACTCGACTTCTGCCACCGGATCCTCGACGTCGCTCGGAAGCACGGCGTGCGCCGAGTCGTGACCTTCGCGGCGATGGCGACCCAGATGCACCCGGGCGCCGACCCGCGGGTGTTCGCCGTCGTCAACGACGAGCGCCTCCTGCCGGAACTCCGCGCGCACCCGGTCGAACTCCTCCGCGAAGGACAGATCAACGGGCTGAACGGTGTGCTCCTCGCCGCGGCGGCGGAGCTCGGGATCGACGGGCTCTGCCTCCTCGGCGAGATGCCCTTCTTCGCCGTTCAGGTGCCGAACCCAGGCGCGTCGGTCGCTGTGCTCGAGGTGTTCGAAGGGCTCTCGGGGATTCCCATCGATCTCGATGAGCTGCGCACGCAGGGGGACACGGTGAGGCGGCGCCTTTCAAAGATCCTCGCCAAGATGCCCCAGGTCGAGATCGAAGACGACGAGGACTCCGATGAGGTCGTCGGGTTCTTGCCGACCGTCGACGATGACGATGATCCGGACGGCCTCTCGTCGATCGACGAGCAACGGATCGAGTCCCTGTTCCAACAGGCGCAGGAAGACCGCAGCACCGCATTCACACTGAAGGTCGAGCTCGACCGCTTGGGTGTATTCGCCCGCTACGAAGACCGCTTCCTTGACCTATTTCGACAGGGTAGCTAGCGGTAGAGGTTGGCCCGGCCGCCGATGAGGGTCCTCGGGTTTTGGGATCTCGATGATGGGACTGGCTCGCCGAAGGTGATGCCCCGGACGCTCGCCTGCGGATCCAGCGGGTTCTGCCGGCGCGCGACCGTCTCCGCCGCGATCGTGGTCGGTCGGAGTACCGGCGACTGTCCGGGACAGGGATCACCTTCGGCTAGCCAGTCCCATCATCCGCCCGGCCGCCGATGAGGGTCCGTCTGCTGCGTTGCGGGGTCGAGGCCGATCCTCGACGGCCTCTCTTTCTCGGGATGAGAGATCTCGATGATGGGACTGGCTCGCCGAAGGTGATGCCTTCTATGAGAGGTTCTGGGTCAAGACGTTTCCGCGGCTCTTTCTCTTCTTCCTGACTCACTTACCTTTCGCCAGCGGGGGGGGCCGCCGGGGAGCGGGCTCTCATCCCACCAGAGCCCGCTCCTCGGCGGTCCCCTCTTCATCTCGCGCGCTTCTCGACGTCCGATCGGCCAGCCTTGCGGCGCCCATCTTGCGACGGGACCACCTTCTATCCGTGCCCCTTTCGGGGAAACCTCCAGCGACATGCGCTGCGCGTCTGCAAGGCCGTTTCAA
>JAQBGV010000186.1:0-31802 GCA_032128395.1 Planctomycetota bacterium
GAACCCCGTGGAACAGGTCGTTGGTCTGAAGCTCGGGGTACGCTTGCCGGATCCCGATCTCGTCGTGGAAGATGACCGTGAACTCTCGGTATGGCTTGTCGCAGGTGCCGGAAGGGGCGCTCCCGGCGCAGTTTTCGGTGAAGTCCGCGATGATCGCGTTCAGATCGGAGTAGATCAGTTCGCCGAAGTCATCGACCATGCGGAGAACCGGGGTACCGTCGATGAAGGTCGCTCCGTAGTCGATGATCGGAGTGCCGTTCGGGTTGGTACCGATCGTGGCGGCCGCGAGGGTCGCCACGCCGACCTGCGAGCGATACCAGGTCGAGCCGGCGGGTTCGACGTTGATCGAGCCGAAGAGGCCGCGGGCAGTGGATCCTCCGTCACCCTCTCCCCCCGTCGAGCCGGCCAGAGAAGTGAAGGTGTACGCGCCACGCTTCGCCCCGTACCAGGTGAAGGTGACGCTCTCGCCGGGCGCGGCCGCCGGAAACGGCTGGGATCCGAACGCCGTCCCGATCATCCAGCTCTCGGCGTACTCGACGCCGTTCGCGGTCATGCTGACCGATCGGGTCGCGGCGTTCAGGGTCAGCACCGGATCGAGGAGGTTCGTGAGGGTGACTTCGATGCAGTCCCCCTCGGCCACGCGCAGGACGAGTGGACGGGGGCGCACCCCGGCCTTCAGTCGGGCGTTGCCGGGTGCGAGCTGACCGCCGATCTCCGACTCGACGTTCCGCGCGAGCGCGAAGATCATCCCGTCCGGATCGAATGCACCGAATCGGTTGTACTCAATCGATTGGTCGAGCGCGACGACCTGAGCGGTGATCGTGTTCGCGCAAGGAAGTGGATAGAACTCCGGATCGGGGCCAGGCGCCCCTTGAGCCGGAGCAAGGCTCGGCAAGAACGCGGCGACGATGACCCACAGCGATACGCATAGGACTCCCCGCATGGGTGTCCTCCCTCCCTCTCGACGCGAGAGCCGATAGCTCCCGTCCCGTCCCTCGGGGACGGGCAGGCACCTCTGATCAGTCCGAGCGGGCGGGAAGCGCAGTCAGTGGAGGTCCGGGATGGGACCGTGATGGATCCAGAGCCCTGGCACGCGAGCGTTCACACAACCTCCATAACGACGCGGACGACTTCGCTCCGCTCCCGTCGAGCCGCGTCTTCCTCGCGGTCTCGCCGGCCGGCTCGATTCCTCCGCCTCACACCCTGGTCGAGGAGCTGTGCTCCGCGTCAGCGATGGACTGGAAGGATCCCCAGTAGAGCCGATATGAATCCTAACGACGGGGGCGAAGATCGCAATGAAAAGTAAACAAAGAGGGAATACTTGAGAGTTCGATGCGACAGGAATGGGGGGCGAGTTCGGTTGTTTGTTAGCGCAGAACGCCTTTCTTGTCGCCTTCAACTCAATTTTCTGCAAGTAGTTACCGGAATTATGGAGACAACGATGAGAGATGGATGATGTCCGGAAAGATTAACAAATAGCGCTCACTACTGCCCTAACCCCGACTCCGAAGAAGGACCCGGACGCGGGGCGGTGAATACTTTGTCGTCGAGGACCCGGAGGTATGCTCCGAACCCACCCCGGCCGTTCTCGACCCTCAGAAGTGCCCGATTCCACCCCACTCGCACCGCGAACTTCCCGAAGTGCTGAAGCGGAGTCGCGCCGTGCGATCCGGTGTCGACGACGACCGGCTCGCCGTTCACGAAAAAGACGCAGCCGTCGTCGGTTCCGAGAGTGAACGGGACCTCACCCGCTATCGGTGACCTTAGCCACACCTCGGCGTACGCGAGCGCGTGCTCGGCGAGCACCGGGTCGGTATCGAGGCCGAGCAGATCGAGGTAGCCGTCTCTGTGCGTCTGTCGTTCCTCCCACCCGAGGTCGCCGCTCCGTCCCTCGAAACGGCGGTCGAGGTCTCCCGATGCCTCCGGCGCGGGTGGAGTTTCTCCTGCGGCGGAGGGGTCGAAGTAACCGACGACGCGCCACGTCCTCACGAAGTCCCCGGGGAGATCGGCTTCGAAGAGCTCCGCGTCTTCGGTGAGCGCGGCCGGACCGTCGCGGTCGAGCCATGCGAGCAATTCGAGTCGGCGAAGGTCGGGGTCGGCGATCGCCGCGAGTGCGCATCGTCTCAAGTAGGGATCGGACTTCGAGTCGACGAGGATCTGGACGAGTCTTGGATCGAGTCCGGGATCATCGAGTCGATCGACCAGTCGACACGCGGCGATACGCACCCGCCGGTGCGGGTCGGCGAGTCCGCGCAGTGCGAGAAGACCTGCGGTCGGCAGGTGCGGCTCGGCGGCGACGAGGAGCCGCTTCCGCGTCGTGTGCGAGGCTCGACTCCAGGCGTCGAGGAGTGCGGCGGGGTCGCCGGCGACTTCGGCGAGTTGTCGCACCGCCTGGCGCGCGGGGGGGGATCCACCGACCATCGGCATCCGCATCGATCCACACGGGATTGGTCACCGCGAGGGGGAGGATCGGCCGCTTCGTGTCGGGCACCACGGGAGCGAGGGGGGTGTCCCCTTCGACGAGCAGAGCGAGCCACGCGTCGCCCCCGAGTGCGATCTCGCGCGTCTCATCGAGTCGAAGGCGTTCGCGCTGATCGGGGACGGGGATTTCGAGGACACGCTCGCCGTTCACGACGACGATCACTCGATCCACATCGACCCAGGACGCGGCTTGGACTCGGATCTCGAGCGAGACCCGGCCGTTTCGGGCGGTGGCGAACCCACCCATCGGGGCTCCCTCGACGGTCAATTCGACGAAGGGGCCGAAGGTGGTGAAGCAGTTCTTCTGGCGCACGGCTTCCGTGATCGAGCGGATCTCGAGCTCGCCGACATCGTCGGTATCGACTCGTAAGAAATTCCGGGGGTATCCGGCCAGGTTGGAGCGCACCGTGTGACTGTCCGAGTTCCCGACTGCCGCGAAGCGCAGTCCGAGATCGAGCAAGTTGAACCAGTCCTCGAGAACCGAGTGCCGGCTGCTCCCCGTCTCGATCGGGTCGATGCCCGCCTCGTAGTACCCCCACCCCGCGTTCTCGTTGAACACCTCGATGCTGTCGAAACCGTTACTGAAGCGCGGGGAGTCGGTCGTGCCGGAGACGGGGTCGAGTCCGACTTCGGTGAAGTAATCGATGCCCGCCCACCGCGGGTGGTTGACCTGGATCACGGTGCGCACCCCGATGCCGCTGTTGTGGCTCCGGATCAGGCGGAAGAGCGCCGGCCCATCGCTGATCTGGGGGGGAAAGATCGGGGCACCGGGATCGAGGGGAAACGCGTTGAAGTGCCCGAGCGGGGTCGAGATCTCGTTCCCGACGATCGGGAGCATCCGCCCTTCCGCGCCGATGGCGGTGATCGTCGGGCGGTAGTCGGTGTGATGGTTGTGATCGGTGGCGACCGCGACTTCGACCCCCTCGCCGATGATGCTGATCACGCGTTCGGAAGGGTTCGCATCGCCATGGCCGCTGTAGGTCAGGGTGTGCAGGTGGAAGTCGGCGCTGACCCAGCCGCTGGTGTCGATCTCCGGTCGAAGTACGGCGTCGAACTTCGAGGTCGAGCCGATGGTGATCTCGAGATCGGCCTCGGCGATCGACCACTCGAGTCCCCGAGAGGCGAGCACCCGGTACGTCCCCGCCGGGACGGTGATGCGCCCGACCCCCGAGAGGGTGTAGACCAGGTCCTGCCGCACCGCGAGATCCTTCGGCGCGGCGTCGGCGTTCGGGAAGAGATTCTCTCCCGTTCTTCCGTCCACGAGAAAGGTCAGACGACCGGGGATCGCCCGACCCTCTTCATCGCGGATCGAGAACTCGAGCACACCGACGTCCGCGCGGTCACCCGCGGTGGGGGAGGCGGGGGGGTCCTGAGCGTGGAGTCCCCAGCCCGGGACGAGCGCGAGGAGGACGAAGAGGGAGCGCAGCATCGGAGTCCTTCCGGTGAGGGAGGGCCCATCTTGCTCCCCAGACGCCAGAATTCCAGGGGACTGGCTCCGCTCCGCGGAGCCGGTCCCCTGTTCCGCAGCCCGGGCGTCGTGGTGAGCCCGCCCCAGCTGGGCTCAACTCGCCGGGAGGATCGACCGATGACGAGGGAGAGGAGGCGCTCCCCGGTGAAAGTGCTCGTCAACGCGACCGACGGCCCCCTGAGCGTTCGGGCGGTTCGCCGGTACGTCACGGCACTCGCACGAGGACTGGCGTCTCACCCGGGTGAGGTCGAACTGCACCTGCTCTTCTTGACCCACCACAGAAAGCTCGTGCGCCGCTTCGTCGCCGATCTCGGCCCCTCGGCGCGCGCGCAGGTGCACTGGATCCCGCTCCCGCGCGCGTGGTCGGACCGTCGATACCGCCGCCCCCGCGCGGAACTGCTCCGCCTCGCTCGCAGGGTCGACCTCTACCACGAGACCACCTTCGATCACCCTGACCTCGGCGGTGAGATTCCCTACCTGAGCACCGTCCACGGGCTCGTAACGGTCGTCCGCCCCGATCTCTGCCCGGCATCCTTCGTCGAGGAGAAGGCGCGTTGGCTCGAGAAGGCTACGGAACTCTCGAGCCACTACCTCGCGGTCTCCGCGACCACCCGCGGCGAGATCCTCGAGCGCTTCGACGTGCCACCAGATCGGGTTCGAGCGGTCCCTCTCGGAGTGGAGGACGTGTTCCGTCCCGGAGATCGCGTCGCCGCCCGTCACGCGGTGGGCGAGCGCCTTGGAATCTCCGGGGATTACCTTCTCTACGTCGGGGGGGTTCAGCGGAACAAGAATGTGCCGAGGATCTTCGAGACCGCGCGCGCGCTCCGCGATCGCGGAGTCTTCGATGGGGGCCTCGTCCTCGCCGGAGATGTCCACTACACCGCGGATGAATTCGCCGAGCTCGTGCGCACCCATGACCTCGAGGGTCGGGTGACGACCACCGGCTACCTCGAGCCGGACGATTCGTTTCTCATCGATCTCTACCGCGGTGCCCGACTTTTCCTCTTCCCGACCTACTACGAGGGGTGGACCTCACCCCCCCTCGAAGCGATGGGATGCGGCACCCCGGTGGTCGCGAGCGCTGCATCGTCGGTGCCGGAGACCGTGGGTGATGCCGCCGAACTCGCCGACCCGGACGATGCCGAAGCGTGGATCGACGCGGCGACGCGCCTCCTCGAGGACAGAGCCCACCGCGAGGCGCTCTGCGCGAGGGGACTGGCACGAGCGCGGGAGTACAGCTGGGACCGGATGGTGGCGGGGACGCTGGCGTTCTATCGGCAGGTGGCGGGAGTACCCGCGCTCGCGTGATCGAGTTCGGGGCTCTTCCTCGCTCCTCGTCTCAGCGAGTTCCCGAGCAGACCCGAAACACGGTCCAGTCCGGGTGATCGAGCAGCGCAGTCGCGGGAATCTGCGGATCCGGGGGCCCCGCGAGCACCCGATCGAGCAGCTCCTGCTTCTCGGGCTGGGGGACCCAGAGGAACACCCGCTCGGCGGCGAGGATCTGGTCTAGACCGATCGTCAGCGCCTGCAGCGGCCCTTTGGTGCCGGGCGGGAAGTTCGCGATGATCGTCTCGGGGGCGAGATCGGCGACGTGGTACCCGAGGCGACGGTCCCCCGGTTCGTTGAACGCGACGTGACCGTTGCCCCCGAGGCCGAGGAGGCAGAGGCGCAGCGGGTCCTCCTCGAGGATCCGGTTCATGCGGTCCCCCTCCGCCGGGTCGGCGGGGGAGTGGATCTCACCGCGGGCCTCTGGCAGAACACCGAGCGGATCGAACAGTTGCTTCGCGAGCGTCTCGGCGAAGGTCGCCGTCCCCGGCGGGGGGGCGAGGTACTCGTCGAGTTGGATGAAGAGAAGAGATCCCCAGAGCGCCCGCGCCGCGGGCTCCCCGAGCACCGCCCGGTAGAGCGGCTCGGGAGTGCGGCCGGTCGGGACGGAGATCCTGTCGCCGGGGGAGACCGACCTCTCGACCTCGGCGCGCACTCGAGGCAGAAGTGCCGCGGCGCGATCGGCCTCGATGATCCTCGGTGCGGCGCCCATCGCTTCCTTTCTCAGCCCGGAAAGGTACCGTTCTTCGCGAATCTCGGGAAGGGCGGCGCTCTCTCGGCGGAGAGTTTAGAATCTTCTGATCCGGCCCGGCTTCGCGTACCGTCCTCGGTCCGCGATCCTGCCGCGGCGGCGAAGGGGCTGAAATGCGGTACTACAAGCACATCCTCGAGACGATCGGGCGGACTCCGCTCGTGCGTCTCAACCGAATCTTCGGCGCGTGCGACGGGCTCGCCCTGGCAAAACTCGAGGCGTTCAATCCCGGCGGAAGCGTCAAGGACCGCATCGCGGTCACCATGATCGATGAGGCGGAGCGGACCGGAGACCTCAAGCCCGGGGGCACGATCATCGAGTGTACCTCCGGCAACACCGGACTCGGCCTCGCCCTGGTCGCGGCGATCCGCGGCTACAAGGCGATCTTCACGATGCCGGACAAGGTCGCGTCCGAGAAGAGCCGCCTGCTCAAGGCGTTCGGCGCCGAGGTGATCCTTTGCCCGACCGCGGTCGAACCGAACGATCCGCTGAGCTACTACTCGGTGGCGAAGCGGCTTCACTCGGAGATCGAGAACTCCCACTACCCGAACCAGTACCACAACCCGATGAATCCCGAGGCCCACGTGCAGTCCACGGGCCCCGAGATCTGGGATGACACCGACGGCAAGATCACCCACTTCGTCGCCGGGATGGGGACGGGGGGAACGATCTCGGGGATCGGAAAGGTGCTCAAGGGGCACAACCCCGAAGTGAAGGTGATCGGCTCCGATCCGGTCGGTTCTCTTTACACCGAGTACTTCCGCACGGGAGTACTCGGCACGGCGCACACCTACATGGTCGAGGGGATCGGTGAGGACTTCCTCCCGACGACGATGGACTTCGCGGTCATCGACGAAGTGATCCAGGTCGGCGATCGCGAATCGTTCCGGTGGACGCGTCGCCTCGCCCGCGAGGAAGGGATCCTCTCCGGGAGCTCCGCGGGGAACGCGATCGGCGCGGCGGCGGAGGTCGCGAAGACCCTCGGAAAGGACGACGTGATGGTCGTCCTGATCCCCGACACCGGCGAGCGCTACCTCTCGAAGGTCTACGACGAAGACTGGCTCAGGCGCCACCAGTTGATCGATTCGGGGCTCACCCTGACGGCGGGCGAGATCCTCGCCCGCCGGGAAGCCCCCGACCGCGGCATTCTCACGATCGAGCCCAAGGCGACGATCCGGGCGGCGATGCAGTTGATGCGCGAGCATGACGTCTCGCAGCTGCCGGTCCTCGAGTCGGGTCGCAGCGTCGGGAGCGTCCGCGAGGGTCAGGTCATCGAGAGCCTCCTCCAGGGGGACGCCGCGATGCTTCGGACGGTCGGAGAACTGATGGAGGGCCCGTTCCCGGTCCTCGACGCGAGTGCGACCGTCGATGAAATTTTTGCATGCCTGACCGGGGCTTCAGCGGCGGTCCTGATCGGGAACGCCGGCGGGGACTTCCGGATCATCACGAAGTGGGACCTGATCCACTCGGTGCGCGGGAAGGCGAGATCTTAGTGACAGAAGAGTTGAGGTTCTCCACGCGGGCGGTCCACGCCGGCCAGGAGCCTGATCCGTCGACCGGCGCGATCATGACCCCGGTGTACTTGACGAGCACCTACGTGCAGGCCGCTCCGGGTGTGCACAAGGGCTACGAGTACTCCCGGACCGGGAACCCGACCCGCTCCGCGCTCGAACGGAACCTCGCTTCCCTCGAGGGAGGTGCGCACGGGCTCTGCTTCGCGAGCGGACTGGCCGCGACCGACACGATCCTCAAGACCTTGCGACCGGGGGATCACGTCGTCGCGTGCGACGACCTGTACGGGGGTACGTATCGGATCTTCGAGAGCGTCTACCGGCCGTTCGGACTCGATTTCACGTTCGTCGACGCGACCGATCTCGGAAACGTCGAGGAGGCGATCCGCGCCGAGACGAAACTCGCCTGGATCGAGACCCCGACCAACCCCCTTCTCAAGATCGTCGACATCGCGGGGGTCGTCGAACTCTGCCGTGGACGCGATGTGAAGGTCGTGGTCGACAATACTTTCGCCACGCCGTACCTGCAGCGACCGCTCTCACTCGGCGCCGATGTGGTGCTCCATTCGATGACGAAGTATCTCGGCGGCCACTCCGATGTGGTCGGCGGAGCGATCGTGCTGGACGACGACGAGCTCGCCGAGAAACTCGCTTACCTCCAGAATGCCGCGGGGGGGATCCCCGGACCGATGGACTGCTTCCTGGTTCTTCGCGGCGTGAAGACCCTCGCGGTGCGGATGGACCGCCACCAGGAGAATGCGCGCCGCGTCGTGGACTTCCTCCGGCAGCACCCCAGGGTCGATCGAGTGTATTTTCCAGGCGACGAGGACCACCCCGGTCATGCGATCGCGGCTCGACAGATGTCCGGGTTCGGCGGCATGGTGAGTTTCGTCCTCGCCGGTGAACGGGAGGAGCACGCCCGTGAGCTGGTCTCGCGCACGAAGGTATTCCAGCTCGCGGAATCGCTCGGCGGTGTCGAGAGCTTGATCGAGCACCCGGTCTCGATGACCCACGGCTCGATCCCGAGGGAAGAGCGCCTGAAGGCAGGGCTGAGCGACGCCCTGATCCGCCTGAGTGTCGGGATCGAGGATGTGGAGGACCTGATCGAGGACCTGGATCGGGTGTTGTAAGTCAAGAATGCCACGGGGGAGTGCTCATTCACCGAGAGGTTGGACCCGCTCCACGGGCAAGGCGGGTACGAGTCGCACCCCAGTGTGTCGAGCGTCGGATCGGTACCGCACCCCGGGAAGGGGGTCGGCGGCGGTGACCGGTTCGAGAAGATATCGCCGAGCGTGTACGCCGGGTCCGCGAGCGCTCCGCGGTCGTTCGAGTCCGCAGCATCCTCGCAGCTCCCCTCCCGAAATTGGCGTGAACGGACCCCGGAGCAATATCCCGAGCAGGACCCGCCGCAGCAGCTAGAATCGTGATCGAAGCCCAAGCACGGAACGGGGGACCCGTTGGCGCCCGGAGCCGACGTCACCCAGCTCCTGACCTCGGTTCGCCGCGGCGAGGAGGGGGCTCTCGATGCGCTTCTGCCGCTCGTCTACGACGAGTTGCGGGGTCTCGCGGGCCGCCACTTGCAGAGTGAGCGCCGCGACCACACCCTCCAGGCGACCGCTCTCGCCCACGAGGCCTACCTGCGTCTCGTCGTGCAGCGCAACCAGCGATGGCAGGACCGCGCCCACTTCTTCGCGGTCGCGTCCCTCGCGATCCGCCGGATCCTCGTCGACCACGCCCGCTCCAAGGGAGCGCTGCGCCGTGGGGGAGATCGCGCTCGACAGGAGTTCCACGACGACATCACATCGAGTGCGCCATCCACACCGGATCTCGACCTGGTCGCTCTCGATGAAGCGCTCACCGCGCTCACGGTCGATGACGCTCGGAAGGCTCGCGGGGTCGAACTTCGCTTCTTCGGAGGGCTGACCACCGAGGAGATCGCCGAGGTGCAAGGGATCTCGGTGGCGACCGTGGAGCGCGACTGGAGCTTCGCCCGGGCCTGGCTCCATCGCCAGATCGAGGGGAAGGGCACGTGATGGAGCGATGGGAACTGCGGGAAGAGCTCTTCCACCGACTCCTCGAGCTCGCACCCGGAGAGAGGGAGAACTTTCTCACCTCCCGCTGCGCAGGCGACGCCGATCTCGCTGAGGAACTCCGAGCCTTGGTCGCGAGCCACGAGGGTGCATCAGATGAGTTCCTCTCCGGCTCCGCCCTCGGGCCCGAGTTCCACCTCGCGGAGACAGCCGACGGAGAGGACCTCGACGCTGCCCTCGTGGGGAGCCATCTCGGCCCCTACCGCATCGATTCGGTGATCGCCTCTGGCGGCATGGGCACCGTCTACGCCGGCGAACGGGACGATGATGAATACCGCCGCCCGGTCGCGATCAAGGTGATCCGTCGCGGGATGGCTTCCACCGAGGTGAGGCGACGCTTCCGTCAAGAGCGGCAAGCGCTCGCCCAGTTCGAGCACCCCGGCATCGCCTCGCTCCTCGATGGAGGAACGACTCCCGAGAGTCTGCCCTATCTGGTGATGGAGCGGATCGACGGCGACGCGATCGATCGCTGGTGCGATGACCGCAACCTCCCGGTCCCCGATCGGTTGCGCCTCTTCCTACGGGTCTGCGACGCGGTGACCTACGCCCATCGCGCCCTCGTCGTCCACCGCGACTTGAAGCCGCCGAACATCCTCGTCACCAAGGACGGGCACCCGCGGCTTCTCGATTTCGGGGTGGCGAAGATCCTCGCACCCGATCGGGAATCGAGAGGGACCGGCACCTCCGCGACCGCGCGCTTCTTCACCCCTGGGTATGCGAGTCCCGAGCAGATCAACGGATCTCCGGTGGATACCGCAACCGACATCTACTCGCTCGGGGTCATCCTCTACGAGCTCCTCACCGGACACCGCCCCCACCCGACGGGGACTTGTACCCCGGTCGAGCACGAGCGCCGGATCTGCGAGGAGGAACCGACCCGCCCCAGCGCGATCGTCCGCCGAACGACGGAGGAGACTCACCACGGGTCCACTGCGCGGATCACCCCAGATTCTGTGAGCCGTGAGCGCTCTACGCATACCGATCGGCTGGTGCGCCACCTCCGCGGGGACCTCGATGCGATCGTCCTCAAGGCGCTCCGGAAGGAACCGGACGAGCGGTATTCCTCGGTCGAACAGTTCGCCGAGGATATCCGGCGCCACCTCGGTGGGCTCCCGGTTCTCGCACGCCGCGGAACAGCGCGATACCGCGCCACGAAGTTCATGCGTCGTCACCACAAGGGCGCGATCGCGACCGCCCTGGTGCTCGTCTCCCTGGTCGCCGGAATCCTGATCGCCCAGCGCGAAGCGGAGCGAGCCCGCGAGGCCGCCGACCGGGCGACACGGCAGGCGCAAGCCGCACGTCGCGCTCGTGAGTTCATCGTCACCCAGCTCTATCCCTCGCTCGACCCGTTCACCGGGGAGCCTCGTCGTGAGCTGCTCCGAGGATCACTGGCGGAAGGGGGAGCGCTCGGCGAGCGCGACCTCGCGGACGAGCCGGAAGAGTTGGTGGGATACCTCGAGGCGATCGCCTCGGTGTGCGAGCTGTTCCGGCTCCCGGATGAGTCCGCGCGCTGGTGGTCTCGGGTGGCAGAGCGGATCGAGGCCGACCTCCCCTGGCAGGAGGCGGCGCTCGCCCGGGCCCGGCATCGCGCGGGACTCGCCCACAACGAGCGAGGCAGATGGAGCGATGCGAAGCGGGCTCTGCAGGGTGTTCTCGCGATCTCGACCGGTCCCGATGCTGCGCGGGTGGAGCTCGATCTCGCCCGCTCCGAGGCGGGAGAGGGCCGATACTCCGAGGCCAGGGAGCGACTCGAGCGGATCGATCCGCTCCTCGCCCCGCGTAGTCCCGCCGCTCGGAGCGCGGAGATGTTCCGGGTGGATCTCGCGCTCTCCCTCGGTCGAGGGAGTGAGGCGGTGGAGAGGTCCGAAGAGAATCTCGGGCGCGCCCTCGATGAGTCTCCGGTCGATTCGATTCACGTGGCGCGGCTCGAGAGCCAGCTTGCGCGTGCACTTCGGGAAACCACGCGTTTTCGAGAGGCGGAGCGCTTCGCCCGACGGGCCGTCGATCGTGCCCACGACTTGCTTCCCGTCGCCCATCCATTGTGGCTGGAACTCTACGAGCCTCTGCTCCAGTGCCTGGCCGATCGTCAGCTGGCGAGGACCGCCGAGGTCTTCAGCCTCGGCATTTCTGCCGTCGTCGAGCGAACGCTGGGGCCAGGGAGTCTGGGGCACGCCGATGCCATCGGTCTGACTGGAAGGCTCGCGGGACGGGGCGGTGGACTTGCAGTCTCCAAGACATACTGCAGCTTGGCGCTCGATCACTATCGAGCTCTCGCCCTCACCGAGGCTGACCCACGTGTCCTGGCGATTCGGGCTCGAGGTGCTCAGGTCCTGGTCGAGGAGGGCCTCCTCGAGAAAAAGGCCCATCTCCTCACCACAGAAGCGGGAAACGACCGCGTGAAGGCGGAGGCGACCCTCGTCGAGGCGATCGCTCGCGCCCGTGATCGATTCGGTCCCGACCACTGGCGCACCGCCCGCCTCGGAGTTTGGCTCGCACGAGCGATCGGGGCGCAAGACCGGTTCGAAGAGGCCGAGTCGATCCTGATGACGAGTCTGACCCAGCTCGAGTCTGCCCTCGGAGAGCGTCACCCGGAGGTCGCGGATGCACATCGACTCTTCACGTTGCTCCTCCGTGATGGGTACGAAGCCACTGCCGACCCTGCGCTCGGCGAGAAGATCGCTGCGCACGGGCGCAGTCGAGCGGCAAGTCTCTGGAGCGACCACCCGAAGCGCCCGGAAGCTTGGGGAGATGTCGCGGTCACCGCCTCGATCGATTTCGAGGACGACTTCTTGGAGAAGTCGATCGTACTCGAGAGCGCGCCCGACGAACGCTCCACCGCGACTCTCTGGATCTACGGGAGGGCGTGGAGACGGCCCGGGCACGCGTTCCTCCCGATCCGGGACTTGACGATCCTCGTCAACGATCATCCGGCCCAGCAGATCCGGACGAGTGTGCGGCTATTGTTCCAGGAAGATGAGCTCAACTTCCACTGGGTGCCGCTCGAGATCCCGATCGAGTGGTTGCGGGAAGGAGAGAATCGATTCCTCATCGTGTCGCCGGATCGCACCCTCGGATGGGAGACGAACAACCTCCTGGTGGGCGTCGATCCCGCCACCGACGAGAACCGCAGCTGGTGGTTCGGCAACGGCTTCGAGGGCGGTTACCCGGCGGTCAGGGACAAGGTTCTGCGCCCTGGTGCCCGCGACGATCACATCGAGAGCGATATGGCCCTCGAAGACCCGTCTCTGCTCGACGAGGGGCGTGCGGAGGCGCAGGCGGGCTGCGTCGGTGAGCTGATGATCGAGTTGGTGATCGAGGAATAGCGCCTCCCGTACCGCGGCGCTCCGTTCGATTCGCTCAGGGCTTCGCTTCGAACTTGGCGCAGAGCTCCCCCGGAGATACCAGTTGCCGGAGCCATCGGATCGGTCCCGGTCATCGTCTCTCCCTCTTCGGGCATGACATTCAGGCCGAGGGAGTCCCGCTCGGAGCGGGCTGCTACGGACAGGGAGGGTAACTCACGCAGCCGAGAGGGGACACCGCGGTACCGCAGGTCGGGTACGGCGGCGGCGGCGGCGGTCCCTGGGTGAAGAGGGAATCGAGGGCGAAGATCACATCGGAGACATCGATCAACGAATCGTCGTTGCCGTCCGCCGCGGCGAGACAGAGGATCTGACCGCTGTTGAAGAGATAGTTGAGGATCGTCACCGGGTCCCCGATATCGAAGAACCCGTCCGCGTTCGAGTCGCCCCGCACGAAGTTCACCCCGCAAGAGACCGTACAGCACACCGGTGTCGTGCTCACTCCGCAGATCGTCGTCGCCACCAGGCAGAGTTCGATCAGATCGGTTCCCGAGAGGGGGATCGCTCCGCTCGTACTCGATCCATCGAAAATCAGGGCAGTGACCCCGTCCACCGTGAGTTCGATCTGCTGGTAGCTCGAGGCATTGGTCCAGGAGAGGCTCGCGGTGCAGGTGGTGGGATCGACGGTACAGGTCACTCCCGAGACCGAGAGCGCCGGGACGTCGATGATCGTCACGGTGCAGCAGGCCGGGTCGGAGAGAATCGATTCGAGCAACCCGCTGTCCGGATCGACGTCGTCGATTCGGGTCCTGGCGCAGACTTCATAGGTCCCGGGTCCGGCCGCGTTCACGGTCGCACCGAGGGAACCGGTCGCGAGCGATCCCGCCGGCGCTCCATCGATCGAGATCTCGATCGATGCGGCCTCCGGGTCCGCGGGGTCCCAGCCGAGGATCGCTTCGAAGAGGCAAGGGTCCCCGGCGCTGCAGGAGAGCCCGGTCAGCGGCTCGGCGGCGAGGGCGACGACACAACGGACCGTCGCCGAGGGGACCTGGTTCGTCACCCCGGTGACGTCAAAGCTATGGAACCCAAGGGGCGGGGCGAGGAGGGTGTACGAAGTCGTCCCTGTCGGGAGCTGGAGCGCGGCTGCGCCATCGATCGAGACGAACACGTTGTCGTAGACGGCACCACTCGTCCACTCGATCACGATGTCGTCACCGACCCGCTCACAGAGGAGTCCGCTGACCGGCGGCACGAAGTCGCACTCATCGGGAACTCCATTGCCGTTGCCGTCGAGGCTCGTTCCCGTGAGGAGATCGCAGAGATCGGGGGCACCGTTCTCGTTGCAATCCTCCCCCGAGGTGACGAAGACCCGGGCGACGCCAGCCTCGGGAGCGATACCATCGTGCTCGGGCGCGCCGACGATCGCCCTCGGGCCGCTGATCGCGACCGCCTCGCCGAATCGGTCGCCGGGGGCGCCCTCCGGCTCGTCGACCAGCTTCTCGACGAAGGTCCAGCCCGAGATTTGGTCGCGACGGAACAGATAGCTGGAGCCGCTCGCCGCGCCCTCCGGATCGTCCCCACTCGCCCCGATGAGGGCGTCGTCGCCGCTCAGGGAGACCGAGAAACCGAAGCGATCGCCAGCGGAGCCGTCCGGCGCGTGGAGTTTTGCCTCCTGGGGCCAGGTTCCGCTCCCCGCATCGAAGTGAAAAACGTACGCGGAGCCGGAATCCGGACCCTGGTCGTCGTCGCGCCACGCCCCCGCCAGGATTCGATCGCCGCTGATGGCGATCGACGCTGCGAACTGGTCGAGGAGCGAGAGGTCGGTCGGTAGGATTTTCTCCTCGAGAGTCCACTGCGATGTGCCCGGGTCATAGCGGTAGACGTAGAGCGCGCCCGCGCCGAAGCCGGGACCGATCGCCCCGACCACCGCGAGGTCGCTCGAAAGTGCGACCGAAGCCCCGAAGCGATCCCCCGGGCCACCGTCGAACGCGACGAGTTTCTGTTCCTGGAACCAGAATCCGGTCCCCGGGTCCTGACGGTGCAGGTACGCCGCCCCCGCCTCGCTCCCTGCCTCGTCCTCTTGCCAGGCACCGACGAGTGCGACGTTCCCTCGGACCGCGACGGCTTGCCCGTACTGGTCCCCGGCTTCGGCATCACTCGCGACCAGGGTCTGCGAGGTGGACCAGAGCCCGACTTGAGGGAGATATTGGCTGATCCGCGCGTTCCCGGTGTCCACCGCGGCCCCGTCACTCCCCGGTGCGCCGATGAGCGCGATGCCCCCGCTCACGGAAACCGAGGTCCCGAACCGGTCTCCCGATGCGAGCCCGGTGGGGAGAAGGAACTGCTCGATCGGCCAGGCGGTCGAGGTCGAGTTCTCGCGATGGATGACTGCGGCACCCGCGTTCACGGCGGCGTCGTCGCTCCCCGGAATTCCGATCACCGCAACGGGCCCGCTGATCGAGACCGCAGCGCCGAGCCGATCGTTGGTGGCTCCGTTCGGATCCTCGATCCGGTCGTGCGAACACTGCGCGGGGAGAGAGCCAGCGGTGGACAGAACGAGCACGATGAACGATGCGATGCGACGCACGATGCCACCCCCTCAGGACGGACGACGCGCCTTCTCGGATACGCCTTCTCGAGTGCGAGCGCTCGCAGTACGGGCTCTCGCGGTACGGATGTTCGCGAAACGGCCCCTCGGATACGGGCTCCCGAACGCGGACTGGAGACATCGTAGAGAGCGCCCGCGCGGGGTCAAGGAGTCGGGGAAGCCCACTCTAACTGCTGTCGATCCCGTCGAAGAGGGTCAATCCGAGCGCCCCGAAGAAGAGCACCGGGAGCCACGCAGCGAGGATGGGGGGAAGGAGCTGCCGGTTCCCGAGGTCGGCGCAGATCATCGTCGCGAGCAGGTAGCCGGCGGAGATCCCGATCGCGAGAGCGATCCCCACCAGCACGGATCGGTTCTCACCCCTGAGCACGAATGGGAGCCCGAGGAGCAACAGGATGAAGTTCGCGAGCGGGAATGCGAACCTCTGGTGGAGCTTCACCACGAGGTGGGTCAATTGTTCCTGCCGCCGGTACTGGTCGCGCAGCTCCCCGAACGACAGGTAATCGATCTCTCGGTCGGTCGATTCGAGGTCGACCGGCTTCATGTCGGTGGTCAGAGGGTATTGCTGAAAGCGCATCAGGTAGACGTCCTCCCCGGTCGAGTCCGGGTTCGCGATTCGCCGCCCCTCCTCGTCCCACCGCTGAATCGTTCCGTTCAAGAGGAGCCAGCGTGGATCGCCCCCGCCCGGCTCGACCCAGATGATCTCCTCCGCCTGAATCATGCTCCCCGTGCTCGAATTCGCTGAGTGTCGGGTCTGCACGTTGGGGAAGAGCCCTCGCTTTTCGTCCGGGAAGTACTCACGGACGCGGATCAGCGTGTCGAAACTGTCTGCGATCGGATTGGGTTGGATCCCCTTGTTCGTCTTTCCATACGCGCTCGCGGTGCGGATCAGATCCTTGAGGTTCGGGATCACTGCTTCCTGCAGGACGATCATCCCGACCGCCACGCCGAGGGCGAGGAGGAAGAAGGGAGCGAGAATACGGGGGGTCGAGAGTCCAGCGAGACGGAGCGGGACCAGCTCGTTCCCCTTGTTCAACTGCGTGACCGCGAACATCGCCGCGAGAAGGGTGAGGACCGGTCCGAGGAACTGGGTGAAGTAGATCGGAATCACCGCGGCGAAGTACCGCACCAGCACGACGATCAGGCTCTCCTCCTGACGGAGGAACCGATCGATGCGCGAGAGTCCCTCGATCACCATGAAGAGCCCGAGGATCGCCACCGTGCAGATCGACCAGGAGACGAGGAAGTGCCGCATCAAGTAGCGATCGACGCGGCGCAACGGGAGCGCTTCGCGCAGCTGGGCGAGCCAGTCGGCGATCACCGCAAGACCAGCTTTCCAGTGAGAAACGTCGCGAATGCGAGCAGGATGAGATTCCCCGAGAGCATGCAGATCGGGGACGGGAGCCCCTGGTTCTCCACGAGCGATTGGCCGAGGAGGAGCATCGGGTAGAACACCCCGACGATGAGCATCACGCCGATGAAGAACGGCACCATGCGGTGGTTGTGTCGGAAGCCGATCGAGATCGGGAATCCGAGGAAGCCGAAGGTCAGGACCGACAGGGCGAGAGCCCGACGGAACCAGAGCTGTCTGTCCGCCTTCATGATCCGGAAGCGGAGATACTGGGCGCGCCCTTCTGCTCCCTCGCGTACTTCGGCGGAGAGTGGCTCCTCGAGCGTTGTCTCGAGCCGCGCGAGCTCGTCCTGGTACTCCCGTATCTTCACATGGAGCTCGGCGTTGGTCAGATCCCCCTCACGGCGATCCTTCTCGTTGATCGGAAACTGCACAATGATTTCACTCAGGCTGAAGGACTCGTAGTACTTCGAGACCCCGGATCCTGGGAAGAGGTATCCCATGTTCGGGTTCGGAGCCTTCACATCGACGCCGTACAGGACGACGTTGATCACATCCCCCTTCGGGTCGACGTCCAGTTCTCCCGAGGCGGCGTTGATGAAGGTCGGCGGGATCGGGGTGGAATCGCCTTCATCCTCCTCGCCGTCCACGGTCGCGCCGTCCGTCGCGTTTGCGAAACTCAACGCGCCGAGTCGGAGTCGCTTCTCGATGTGGACACCTCGGAGGTGCCGCCCGTCGCGGATCTCCTCCCAGTAGACCATGCCGTCCTGCTTGTCGATCTGCAGCTTCCCTTTGCGCGAGTCGCCGAGATGCTCGAGCTGTTTCACGAGGTAGCGGGTGATGTTCCGCTGCTTGTAGTGGGAACGCGGGAGATAGGTCCCCTGGACCGAGAATGCGACCAGACAGAGGCCGCCGGAGAGGACGAGCGCGGGGAGCATGAGATGGAGCGGGGAAATCCCGCTCGCGGTCGCCGCGGTGAATTCGCGGTCTGCGACGAACCTGCCATAGCCGAGGGTCGAGGCGACGAGCAAGGAGAGGGGCACGGTGAAGAAGAAGGAGAAGCCGATCGACTCGAAGATCCACGGGAGGATGATCCGCAGAGAGTATCCTCCTTGGACAGCCTTGATCCCGAGCACCATCATGAAGAGGAGCGTGAGCGCGAGGAGGCTCATCCCGAAGATCGTCGCTAGTTCCCGGAGGAGGTACCGCTGGAGCGTCCGGGGCGCGTGCCGCATCTTCATGGGGCGAGATCATAGCGGCGGGCTGTCGGCGAGGTAGAGCGGAAATCGGCCGAAAAGCTCTGGTCGTTCCCCGCCCCGAGCCCCTACGTGTTCCCAGTCACCAATGGAGCGCGGATTCTCGCGATGAGGCCTGGCACCGCACTGCGGTGACGGTGCCCTGTTCGACCGGTGATCTCGAGATGAACAATGAATCGGCGCGATCAACCCTCGCGATGCGAGCACTCGCAGGGAGCCCCCCCGCACCGGGGGCACCCATGGGCGTACTTCTCGCGGGCCGCCGCCGCGAGATCCACGCCGCGCAGCGAACCGAGGGTCGTGAGCCAGGCGAGGACGTCCGCGAATTCGCGCGCTTCTTCGGCGCTGCCAGGTTCTCCGGAGAGCAGCGACCGCGCGAGTTCACCGACCTCTTCGACGAACCAAGTGAAGTTCCCGGTCACCCCGCGAGCCGCGTCGCGCTCGCCGTAGATCTCCTCGATCCGCCGCTGGAATTCGCGCAGACCCCAGTCGGGAGTCGGGTCGGCTTCGCTCATCTGCGGGATTCCCCCGGCTCCTCGAGGACGAGGATGATCCGGAGGCGAAGCGGTCGGACGTTCGTCACCGGGACGCGCTCGCGCCCTGGGATCTCGATGCTCTCGGTGTCGACCCGGTTCTCTTTCGCCGCTTGGGAACGCACGGGCTCCCCCACGGGAGAATCGACCACGAGGGTAGCGAGGATCTCACTCAGTCGCCTAGCGTCGGTATCGAAGGAGATTCCGTCGAGGATCGTGATCGTGAGGTTCGTCGGCTCGGTCGACCCAGCTTCGGGAGCGGGGGTCGAACTCGGCGGAGCACCCGCCGCACGACTGCGTCTGGTCTCGGTCTGCCCCGGCTCGGGGGCGCTCTCGACCACCGATGAGAGCGAGCGGCGCCAGTTTCGGAGCTCCTCGATCATCGGCAGGAGTCGGTCATCGGCGACGGCGAACTCGACTTCGGCGGGGAGCCACTCCTCGTAGGACCGAGGGCCGATCTTCTTCTCGAGCAGCCGCAAGGTGCTGTTCTTCGACTCGGCAGCACTTCCGGCTGCTCCCGCTGAGAGTTCATCGGACGGGGTGGTTTCGTCCCGATCGACCTGTCCGGGACGGCGTTCGGGTGCGCTCGCCCCTCCGTCGCTTCGCTTCAGCGAATCGGCGAGTTCCCGGCCGGCGGGGTCCTTCGCCTCGTTCACGGCCGTTCCTGCGAGTAGATCTGCAAGGTGCATCAGCTCCCCAGCCCCGATGGTGTCGGGGACCGGGATCCGGATCGTCAGGTCGGCGGGCACCGACGGCTCATCATCTGCCGCTTCCGCGAGACCGAGTCTCCACTGCACACCAGGGTCTCCGGGAGCATCGAGGTCCGCGAGACGAGCTTTGTTGTCACGTTCTAGGACCTCGGAAAAATCGATCCCGCGTTCGTCCTTCACCTCCTCGGATTCGCCCTTGGCGAGCGACTGCTTCCGAGCCGCCGTCTCGAGCTTCTCGACGGTTGTGCCGGTGGTGCGTGCCCTGCGCAGCGAGTCCGACTGGTCAGCCGCCAGCGATCGGACTTCCACTCCGGCGGGGCGGCCGATCTTCTCCTCCGCGATCTCGGCGAGATCGCCCTCGCTCGCTCGGTAGTTTGTGCGCTCCTCAGAGGAGAGACCGCGCCCCCGTGCTACTCCCCCGGTGCTTGCACCTTCCGGGCTTGCCACCTCCGAGCGGGCCACTTCAGAGCGAACCCCCTCCGACGCGGCAGCTTCCGAGCGGCCCACTTCCGAGCGGCTCGCGGGCGCGAGTTCCCTCGACGGTGCGGACTGGTCCGGCTGGCGGAAGTCCCGTGCCTGACCACCGACGACGTCCGCCAACTCGTCCCGATTTCCGAACTTCTGGAAAGAGTTCAGCTGTTCTGCAGAGGGCTCCGACTCGAGCGCCCCCTCCTCCTTCGCGAGGCGGGGCCCTGCCTCACCGGGGGCTCCATCGCGGTCTGTGCGGGTCGCCTCGAGTCCCACCCAGATCAGGCCGACCATCGCGACGAGGAAGAGCGCAGCCCACGACCCGAAGCGGTGGAAGCCGACGGCAGCGGGGGGAGTGATCTCGTGGCGAACTCCAGCGAGGACGGAGGCGGGGGCCCGGAGAGTCGGAAGGTCTCGAATCGCGGCGGAGAGTTCTTCGAGCTGTGCGAGATCCCTGCGCAGGGCGGGGTCCCGCTCGAGCTCAGCTCCTACCTGCGCGGCTTCCGCGGCGGAGAGCTCCCCATCGATGTACGCCGAGAGATCCTCGCGGTCGAGTGGGTCGCGGTCGAGTGGGTCGCGGTCGATGCTCACAACAAGTCCTTCAGCTTTTCCTGGAGCTGCTGCCGGGCCCGGAAGATCTTCGACTTCACGGTTCCGATCGGCAGTCCGAGCTCCGCTCCGACTTCCTGGTAGCTGTACCCGTGGAGTTCGCGCAGGGCCAGCGCCTCGCGGAACTCCGGTTCGAGCTCGGCCACCGCCGCTAGGATCCGGCGTTGGCGCTCGTTCCGGATCGCCCACTCCTCGGGGAGATGGGTGGAGTCCGGAATCTCGAACTCGCTTCCTCCTTCGTTCGCCAGCGGCGCATGGATCGAGATCTCCGGTCCCTTGCGCTTCTGGGCTCCGATCCGCTCGAAGTGGTGACGGGTCACGTTCACTGCGACCCGCGCGAGCCACGTCGAGAAGAGCGCGTCCCCGCGAAAGCGCGGGAGACCCTGCCACGCCCGGATGAACGCTTCCTGGGTCAGGTCCGCGGCGGTCTCACGATGGCGAACCATGAAGAAGATCCGGGTGTACACCCGATCCTGGTGCCGCAGCATCAGAGTCTCGAACGCCAGAGGGTCACCCGCGGCGGCCCGCTTGCAGTCGAGCAGGTCAGGATCCACCCGGCAGATCGATTCGCTCTCACCCGGCGCAGGAGCCGACCGAGTCTCCAGAGAGAGGTCCTCCTGTGATGGGTCCGGCCGATCGACCTTCCTCATCGCCCGCGGCCTCGGACCGGTCTCGGTGGGAGCAGGTTCCTGCGCACTTTCGGAATTACGGACTCCGAACTGGGATCTGGAGGACTCGGGTCTCCGGGAGAGCGGCGGCGACACACACGAATCGTGCGGGCCAGCAATTCTGTACTCGTCGGGTCCGTGGGATGCAAGGCGCGGGCTCCTCCTCACCATCGGGCCCTGTTCGTCGGATTCACTGCTCACCGATCTCGAGACGTTCCAGTGCGATCGCCCGGATCGCCATCAGATCGAGCTTCCCGCTGCCGAGCCGAGGGATCTCGGAGACTTCGACGAACGAATCCCGACGAGGGAGCCAGAGCCGCGGGAGATCGGAGCCGCCCAGTCCATCGAGCAACGCCTCGATCTGCATCGGGAGCGGGGTATGGACGACGACGAGCCGCTCTCCCTTTCCCGGATCCGGAACCGCGGTGACCGCGACGTGCGGCCGCTCCGAGTCTTCATCGGACGCATCTTCTGGGGGACCCGCCGCGTCGATGAGCTCCTGCAGTCGTTCTTCGACGAGGACGTGCGGGACCATCTCCCCTCCGAGCTTCGAGAATCGTGAGAGTCGATCGGTGATCGTGATGAACCCGTCCTCATCGAGCTTCGCGATGTCGCCCGTGACGTACCACCCATCGCGGATCACCTCGGCGGTCTCCTTTTCCTTCCCGAGGTATCCCTTCATCACGTTCGGTCCCTTGATCAGGAGTAGTCCCTCTTCACCGAGTGGGCGCTCCACGAACGTCTCTGGATCGACGATTTTCGGAACGATCCCGGGGAGGGGGTGACCGATGGACCCCACTTTTGTCGCCCGTTGGTGAACCCCGGGACGGACCACATCGGGGAGGTTCACCGAGACGACCGGCGAGAGCTCGGTGCACCCGTACCCCTCGAGGATCGGGTGGCCGAACTTCTCCTCCCACTCCCTGGTGAGCGAGACCTTGAGTTTCTCCGCCCCGCTGACGGCGAGGCGCACCGTGCTGAAGTCCTCACTGGTGAAGCGACGGAGGTAACTGCGGTAGAAGGTCGGGGTGGCGAGGAAGATCGTGCCGCGGTGCTCGCGCACCAGTTCGGCGATGACCTTCACGTCGAGGGGGTTCGGGTGGTAGATCGCAGTCATCCCGTCGAGGAACGGGAACCAGATCGTCACCGAGTAACCGAAGGAGTGGAAGAAGGGGAGGACCCCGACGATGCGATCGGTCCTCCGCGGATCGAACACCTGAGAGACGCTGCGCACGTTCGAGAGAATGTTGTGGTGAGTGAGCATCACCCCCTTCGGATCGCCGGTCGAGCCACTCGAGAAGACCACCGTCGCGACCGCATCCGGGTCCTGGGGGACGCCGGAGAGTTTTCGGAGAAGCGAACCCGGCAGCCGCGCGGTCATCGCGGCGCGGAGTTTCTCCGAGGTCGAGGCCTTCGCGATCACTTCTGGAAACTCGATCACCTCGACCCCGGGGAGGGCTTCGCCGAGATCGAGCCCGATCCGGTCGAGGAACGCCCTTGCGGTGATCACAGCCTTCAAGCCGGTCTGTTCGGCCGCTGAACGGAGGGCTCCCACCCCCGCGGTGAAGTTCAGGTTCACTGAAGTCTTTCCGAGCACGGTGACCGCCAGGTTTGCGATGGCACCCCCCGAGCCCGCCGGGAGCAGGATCCCGACCGTCTCTTCTCCGCGCAGTCGGGCTCGCAGACGCGACCGCACCAGGAGAACCGCGGTCAGGAGGCGACGGTGGGAGATCGGGTCCTTCCCGTGTTCGATCACGGCCGGGTGGCCACCCCGTCGGCGCGACATCGTCAGGAATTCGGTCGCCAGCGTCTCGCCCCGAGTCTTGCGCGCTTCGAGGGACTCCGCGCTCAACTCCTGGACCGCCCGCCGCACCTCAGCGACGCTCGCGTTCGGGGGGAGCGGCTCGCCGATCGAAACGGTGACCGGGTAGGGGAGCCGGAGGGGGGCGCTTGAAGAAGAACCGCCCCCCCTGGAAGCTGAAGATGCTCCCCCATACGCGTCCGAGATAGACCGGCAGGATCGGAACTTCTGCGCGGCGCGCGACTCGCTCGAACCCACGCGAGAAGGGGAGCAAGTTCCCGGTTCGCGAGATTCCCCCTTCGGCGAAGATGCAGGTCAGGTTCCCCTCGCGCACCGCGTCCGCCGCCGCATCCAGGCTGCGGAGGACCTCTCTCGGGGAGTCGGTGCTCGCGACCGGAATCGCCCGCATCATCCGCGCGAAGAAGCCGACGACCGGGACTCGCATCAACTCACGGTGGATCAGGTAGCGGACGTAGCGCGGCATCGAAGCTCCGACGAGGAATGGGTCCGCGAAGCTGACGTGGTTCGCGACGAGCAGCGCCCCGCCCCGCTTGGGAATGCGTTCGGCGTGTCTCACCTCGATGCGGTAGATCGTGTGGATCAGGCCCCAGAGGGTGAGTCGCACGGCGAGGTGGGGGACGAAGAAGAAGATTCCCATCGAGCCGATGACGGTGAGCACTGCGAGCGCGATCATCAATTCGCGCGGGTCGAGGATCACCGCGAGCCCCCCGTAAACCAGAGCGCCACCGAGAATGAAAATGAAGTTCGCAAGTTCGTGGATCCCGGTGACTCGCCCCTTCTCCTTCGCCGAAGGGCGCTGCTGGATGAAGGAGAGGAGCGGGATCACGTACAATCCCCCGCCGATTCCTCCGCAGTAGAGAAAGAGCGACGCGAGCGGGAAGTCGGCGGAGATCCCGTACAGACCGCCGCCCATCGAGGTCAGGATCCGAAAGTCCTCGGGGACGAAGTAGAGAGCACCGAATCCGCACCCGAGGATCGCCGCGCCGATGGGAATCAGCCCGAGTTCGATCGTGTTCTTCGACAATCGGCTCGCGAGCAGGCTGCCGGTGGCGATTCCGAGCGCGACCCAGAGGAACAACCCGCTGCCTCCGGCGGCCTCGCCGAGCACGTCCTTGCCATAGACGTTGAGTGCTGCGAGAGCGATCGACGCGATCAGCCAGTACCACGAGCTCGCCATGGTCGCGAGGAAGAGCGCACGATCTTTCGCGAGCCAGCGGAATTCACGGACGGCGAAGGCCGGCACCCGCCACACGTCCCATCGGATCCGCCGCTCGGGATCCGCCGCCGGAATCTTCCTGATCCCGAGCGAGCAGATGAACCCGATCGCCGCCACCGCCACGAAGAAGAAGCCGGCCGTGTGCACCGGGAATCGCGGACCGTTCTCCCCCTCGAGGTCGAGCAGCTGGAAGAGTTCACCGGCGACGAAAATCCCCCCGACGATCGCGATCTGGGTGGTCATGCTGATGATCCCGTTGGCCCGCGTCAGTTCATGTTCTGGGACGATCTCCGGGAGGATCCCATACTTCGACGGGCCGAACAGAGCGCTCTGGCTGCCCATCAGGAACAGAACCACGACCGAGGGGAAGATCGCGACCCAGAGGGGGAACCAGAGGACGGAGGCGAACGCGAGCAGTCCGAGCGCCATCGCGATGATCTCGAGGAAGTTCGTCCCGACGATCACGTCGCGTTTCGAGAAGCGATCGGCGAGCGATCCGCCGAGGAGTGCGAGGATGACGAACGCGACCGAGAACGCGCCCATCGCGATGGTCTGGGGATCGAACCACTCGGGCAGCTCGCGTCGGACGACGCTGCTCAGGGCCAAGAGCAGTATGAACTGCCGGTAGGCGTTGTCGTTGAAGGCGCCGAGCGCTTGGGAGACGGTCAGCCACCGAAAGGAACGGTTTCCGCTCAGCATCCGCGGAACGGCCCTTCTCGGCCGAGTTTGCCGGCTCGCAACCCCTACGGCGAGTCTGACGATACCGAAGCACGACCGGGGGAGCGAGTGTCATCCACGGTTTACATCAGAGAGTGCCTGTAACCGTCCCTTGACCCCGCATCGCAGCCGATCAGCGGTCCCCGCCCCTGAGCAGACCGTTGGAAGAGGGAATCCGTCCGAAGAGTCGATTTCTGGGCGCCCAGCACCCCCGCCCAAACTTGACGTACTCACTAGTACGCCTGCGTCTGGGCCGGGGCACTGGGCTTGAAATCCCGATCGCTCCGATCGGAAGCACTTCATATGACGGACGGTGAGGGGCAGCTCCCGGTCCTCGGCACGCGCCGTGCTCCCCAAGGCTCGAACCCCGTCCACCGTCGGGACGGCACGGAACGGATCGGGGGGAGAGAAGGAGACGGGCAGATGGCACCAGTGATCCTCCCCCCACTAGGGGCTCTACCCACGTCGAGGAACAGCACACGCGAAGGCGGTTCTGGCCGCGACGTGCTCGACCAGTTCGATGAGGCCGCGATTCCCCATCTTTCGTCGGTGCTCGCCTTCGCTCTCTCGCTCGCGGGGAATCGATCGATCGCCGAAGACCTCGTGCAGGACACCTACCTCCGGGCGTGGAGGAGTTTCTCGACGTTCACCGTCGGCTCCGACTGCCGGGCGTGGCTCTTCAAGATCTGCAAGAACCGTTTCTTCGATCTCTGCCGCAGCCGCCGGCGTCGTCCGCGGGCCGAGGATCTCGATACCCTCCAGCCGACGGTCGACGACCCGGACTACGAACTGCGCCGCGATCTCGCTCGTCGCCTCGGAGGGGAGCCTCACGACCCGGAACTCCTCCCCGACGAGGTCAATGAGGCTCTCGCCGAGTTGCCGAACGATTTCCGCGTTCCGATCCTCCTCTGCGACCTCGACGAGGTGCCGTACCGCGAGATCGCGAAGCGCCTGCAGATCCCCCTCGGCACCGTGCGTTCCCGGATCGCCCGTGGACGAGCTCTGCTGCGTCGACGCCTCACCGCGTACGCCGAAGAGAACGGATTCACGGTCGAGGACGGGGGCGCTGCGGCGTAGCCCTCGCGAGAGTCGTTCCTGGTCCCCCGAGGTTCCGCGACCGGGTACGATCCTCCTCCGCAATTTCTCGGAGGAGAGCCGATGTCCAGAAGCCCATTGTCCGGAAGAACGGAGCCGACCTTCGCCGCCACGCTCGAGGGGAGCATCGCATCGCGCCGCGCGACCGTGGCGGTCGTCGGACTCGGTTACGTCGGTCTCCCGGTGCTCTCCACCTTTCATGCCGCTGGGTTTCCGGTCCTCGGGATCGACCGGGACGCGGAGAAGATCGCAGCCATCGATCGCGGTGAGAACTACCTGGCTCATCTCGGCACTGACCTCACCCTTCGCCTGGCGGGCAGTTCCCGCTACCACGGCACTGCGGACCCGACTCGGATCGCGGAGGCGGACGCGGTCCTCCTGTGCCTGCCGACCCCGCTCGGTCCGAACCGAGTGCCGGATCTCGGCTATCTCGAAGGAAGTGTCCGCGCCCTCGCGCCGCACCTCCGTCCCGGCACGCTCATCCTCGTCACCTCGACCTCGTACCCCGGAACCACGCGCGAGATCGTCGCCCCCCTCCTCGCCGCAGCGGGGTGGGAACCCGGGGTCGACGTGTTCATCGCCTTCAGCCCGGAGCGCGAAGACCCTGGGCGGCGCGACCTGCCGACCGCGCAGATCCCGCGACTGGTCGGTGGACTCGACCCGTTCTCCGGGGATCTCGCCGAGGCTCTGCTCGCCGCCGCCTTCGCCGATGTGCACAGAGTTGCGTCGGCCGAGGTAGCAGAGGCGGCGAAGATCCTCGAGAACGTCTACCGCGCGGTGAACATCGCCCTCGTCAACGAGATGAAGCCGATCCTCGAGCGCCTCGACCTCGACATTTGGGAGGTGATCGATGCTGCGGCGACGAAGCCGTTCGGATTTCAGCGGTTCGATCCCGGTCCGGGACTCGGCGGGCACTGCATTCCGATCGATCCGTTCTACTTCGCGCACCGAGCGCGGCAGGCCGGGGCCGAGTGTCGCCTGATCGAGCTCGCGGGGGAGATCAATACCGCGATGCCGGGCCAGGTCGTCGCGCGCGTGGTCAGGCTGTTGTCCGAGGAGGGGATCGCGGTCGCCGGGGCCCGGGTGCTCGTCCTGGGGATCGCATACAAGCGTGACGTCGCCGATGTGCGCGAGACCCCGGCGGCGGAGATCATCGAAGGGCTCGCCGCGGCGGGACTGGAGGTCGCCTACCACGACCCACACATTCCGCGGTTCCCGAGGATGCGCCGTCACGCCCTCGATCTGGACTCGATCCCGCTCACCCCGCAAGCGCTCGCCGCGAGCGACGTGGTGCTGGTCGTGACCGATCACTCCGCGATCGACTGGCCCCTGGTCGGGATGCACGCCCTCCGGATCGTCGACACGCGCAACGCGCTCGCCCGCGTCCCGGTCCGAGGTCGGTGGGTGAAGGCGTAGGAACGATGGGTCAGGGAGCTCGGCCGTATCGCATCTTCATCGCCGTGTACCCGCCCCCCGCCATCGTCGAGGCCCTCGCCGAGGCGGTGGGTGCTCTCGAGCTTCCCCCGCACCGGCCGACCCCACCCGATCAGGTGCATTTGACGCTGCAATTCGTGGGAGAGATCGATTTTCATGGTCTCGAGGACGTGATCGAGTCCGCCGAGCGCGCTGCGGCGGGGACCTTCGCGTTCGAACTCTCCCCGGATCGACTGATCGCGATCCCCGACCGCGGCCCCGCCCGTCTGGTCGCGGCGAGCGCACCCCAGGTGAAGTCGCTGTCGGAGTTGGTGGGACGGTTGGTGACCCGACTGGCGCGCAAGCCGCGAAAGGAACGGCCGTTCCTCCCGCACCTCACGCTCTTGCGATTTCGCTCGGTGGCCCCCGGTCTCGAGCTGGAGAGACCGATCGCGCCGGTCCCGTTCACGGTCGATCGCATCTCGGTGATGCAGAGCATCTTGAAGGCGGGGGGTGCGGAGCATCGTGCGCTGCGGGAGATCGCTCTGGGGTGATCCTAGGATGGGATTGGCTCGCGGCCCTGCCGTGATGCCCCTCCCGGACGGATGCCCCTCCCGGACGATGGCCCGGTTGGGCTGCGGTGGACTTGCGGGCGAACGTCCGAGACAGGCATCACCTGCGGCGAGCCAGTCCCATCATTTCATCATCCGATCACCGCGTCATTCCAGCTTCACCGGACCACGAGATTGGTCGGCGACAGGACCAAGATCTTCGGCCCGGGATTCCGGATCGACTCGAGCACTCGCCGCATCGGACCGCGGAGGTCGAACCCGGCTTCCCGCAGGATACGCAGCGCGGTCACGTCGATCCGGCCACGGATTTCCTCCTCGCGACCGCCGCCGAAGAGATCGAGCGAGGCGAAGGGGTTGATCGGTCCAGGGCGGTGGACGATCGGTGCATCCGCGGGAAGCTCGGCTTCGCGGGCGACGTGTGCGATCGCGACCGCGGTGCCGCCGATCCCGTCGACGAGACCGTTGTCGAGCGCCTGCATCCCCGACCACACCCGACCGCCGCCGATCGCGTCGACTCGTTCTGTGCTCATCCCACGCGAATCACTGACCAGACCGAGGAAACGGTCGTAGACCTCGACGATCAGCGTCTCGATCCGTGCGGTCTCTTTCGGGGTCCAGCCGCGGGCGATGTCCATCGCACCGGCGGATTCATCGAGGGTGATCGGAGTGACCCGCAGTCCGATCCGCGAGAGGAGGCCGCCGAAGCTGAGCTTCATCGCGAACACCCCGATCGAACCGGTGATCGTCCCCGCCTCGGCGTAGATCGGCCGGCCGATGCAGGTGATCCAGTAGCCGCCACTGGCGGCGAGAGAACCCATCGATATCACGACCGGCTTCTTGCTGGAAAGCTCGGCCAGAGCCTGGCGCACTGCCTCGCTGGCGGTCGCTGAACCACCGGGGGAGTTGATCCTGACTACCACCCCGCGGACCTTCGGGTCGGCGGTGAGCTTGTCGATCTCCTTCACCGCCGGTCCCGAGACGATCGTCCCCGGCACCGCAGTGATCCCATCGACGATCTCGCCGTCGAGATGCAGCACGACGATCGACGGCTCGCTGATCCGGGCCTCTTGTTGGACCCCGAAGAGCTCGGCGAACACTTCGAAGAAGTTCGGCGGCGCTTGTACCTTCTTGCGGGGGTTGACCCAGGTCACTCCGTTTTCGTGCTCGCTCTCGACGAAGTCGCTCATCTTTCCGAAGGGGACCAAGACATCGACGAGTCCCCGTTCGAGAGCTTCACGGGCGGTGAAGATCCGGTCCTCCTGGGCGGAGCGGACCTCGGTGGTCGTCATCCCGCGCCCCTCGGTCATGAAGCGCACGACCTCGTCGTTCATCGAGCGCAGCATTGCCCGGTAGTGCTCCTTCAAGTGGTCGCTGATCTCGCTCCGGGTGTACGGTTCGACCGCTCCCTTGTAGTCCCCGGCTCGCGCGACACTCGCCTCGACGCCGAGCAGGTCCATCGCGTCCTTGTAGTGCATCGCGGACATGCCGAGGGACGGGAAGTCCAACGTACCGAAGTCGGCCATCAACACCCGGTCGCAGGCGGACGCCACGGCGAGTTGCGGCATCGCACCGCTCTCGATCCACGCCATCGTCCCCTTGCCGCTCGCGCGGACGTCGGCGATCCGGCGGCGCAGCTCCGTGAGCTGGGGGAGGTTCATCGAGTAGGGCGAGGAGAGGTCGAAGAGGACGGTGTCGACCTCGGGGTCCTTCGCGAGCTCGGAGAGACGATCGCACAGCGCTGGGAAGCTGCGGGTCGGTCCGCCTCCCCCGAGGATGAGGTCCATCGGGTCGAGCCCACCGCCCGTCGGGTGGTCGAGGTACATCCCCTTCGGGACGATCACACGAACCGCGTGGGCTCCGTCCGTATCCTCGGCGATGGCGTGCACGGAGGATGACACGACGAAAATGGTGACGAGCGAGAGGATGGAGCCGAGGGCGAGTCCGGACGTTGGCCGGTCGATCATGCGTTCCACTCTATTCCGTTCCGAGGTCGTGTCCGAGAGGCCTGTCGCGACCGATCTTTGGTGCCGGTGCCGAGCGTCGGTCGCGGGCGGCATGGGTGGCGGGGCGGTCGCGTCGATGCGCCGTCCGGCCAGCACGATATCGGTCGCCCGGCGGCGATCAAGCAGTCGGCTTGTCCGAGGCGAGATGGGGGGGGGAGTCGGCACTCCCATACGGGGGGCCTCCTCGCCCTCCTGCCGCCTATCCCCCGCCTCTCTCCGTTCCGGCGGAGATCCCCGCCTCCACGAGGATATGCTCGAAGCGCTTGCGTTCGTCGATCGGGATCCGCACTCGCATCCGCACCCCTTCGTCCTCGTACCGCTGTTCGAGGACCTCGGCGATGCGATGCAGCTGGCTCACCAGGTCCGCGCGGACGTGGGGGAGCTGGTACTCGACCTCCGACTCCTGCTCGTGGAGGACGCCGAGCACGACCTCGGCGAGGCCGCCGACCCCCTCCAGGCCGACCCCCTCGGCTGCGCTCACCACCAGGCTCTCGGGGTTCTCGGCGAGCAGGTATTGCAGGTCGATGCGGTGCTGGTCGTCGACCTGGTCGATCTTGTTGAAGACGAGGATCGTCCGGTGGCCGGCGCAGCCGACCTGCGAGAGGGTCTCGCGGACCGACACGATATCGAAGTCGATCGTCGGGCTCGAGGCGTCGATGATGTGCAGGAGCAGGTCCGCCTCCCGCGCCTCCATCAGGGTCGCGTGAAAGCTCGCGACGAGACCCGGGGGAAGCTTACGGATGAAGCCGACCGTATCGGAGAGGAGGACATCTTTCGAAGCTTCGAGTGCCCACTTGCGCGTGCTGGTGTCGACCGTCGAGAAGAGTCGGTCCTCGACGAGCACGTCGGCTCCGGTCAGGCTGCGGAGCAGGGTCGACTTACCGGCGTTCGTGTACCCGACGAGCGCGACTCGGTAGGTATCGGAGCGCCCCTTGTTCTGAGTCTCCCGTTGGCGCTCGATCTCTTCGAGACGGACTTTCAAGACGTCGATCTTCCGGCGGATGATGCGGCGGTCGGTCTCGAGCTGGGTCTCTCCCGGTCCGCGGGTCCCGACCCCCTGGCCGGCTTCCATCCGCGACAGGTGGGTCCACATTCGTCTCAGGCGCTGGGACGAGTATTTGAGTTGCGCGATTTCGACTTGGAGCTTCGCCTGATGGGACTTTGCGTTCCGCGCGAAGATGTCCATGATCAGCTCGGTGCGATCGACGACCCGGAGCTCGGTGCGTTCCTCGATGTTCTTCCCCTGGCCCGGGCTCACCGAATCATCGATGATCACCAGCTTCACCCCGTGGAGCTCGGCGCGCTCCGCGAGCTCCTGCAGCTTCCCCTTGCCGACGTAGGTCGCGGCGTGAGGGCGCTGCCGGCGCTGGATGACCACATCGACCACCTCGACCCCGGCGGTGTCGGCCAGGGCGACGATCTCGCCCACCGGGTCGATTTCGCTGCTCGATTCGCTCGGGTCGTCGGGGAAGATCGCCTTCAGGACGATGGCGCGTTCCGCGCTCGGTTCCCCATCCGAGGGAAGGAGCGGCAGGTCGAAAGAGTGTTTCGCCAAGGAGCTCCCTGTCGGTCATTTTCAGCGGGCTTTTCGCGGATGAGCTTCCGTCAAGCTTGCCGTGGGCGCAAGCTTTCGCTCGAAGACTCGACTCCATCGGAGATGGAGTCTTCCGACGATCTCCGAGTCTGTGCACCGAGTGAGGGAGGGAAACGTGTCGGAGCGAGGGGGAAGGAGAGTCTGGAGGCACGGGCGGGGGGGGGAGCTCCCCGATCTCGCCGAGCTCGACTCCGCTTGGGAGCAGCTCGAGGAGCTCCCGGGGGCCGAGGTCTTCAAGGCGAAC
>JAQBGV010000187.1:0-5616 GCA_032128395.1 Planctomycetota bacterium
CAATGTGTTTGATTGCTACGCTAACTTATATAAACCCGCCGAAGAGATACGCGGCACCGGTCTCCACGCCGGGGTTGGTCTCTTCCCGCCCGGCACCCACCATGACACTGCCCCCACTCACCGCCAGGGAGTTGCCAAAGAGCGACATGGGGGAAGTGCTACTCGGCACCAGGGTCTCGGTCTCGCTCCAGGCCCCTCCCGTGTCCTGGTAGACATGGACCACTTGCACCGGACTCACACTCTGGCTGATCAGCACGCGATTCTCCTCGATGGCAACCCTGTTACCAAATCCGGAGCCGGGAATGTTCCCGGACACAATGGTCTCTTCCTGCCAAGTGGCGCCGTCGTAGTGGAAAATGACCACCTCTCCGATAAAGCTGTTGATTCGCGGGTCGCCGACAACGAGCACGTCGCCGCGAACTGCGACGCTTTGCCCGAAGAGTCTGGGGGTACCGACAGCGATCAGAACAGTATCCAGCACCCAGGTCCCGGCGATCAGCCGGTACAAATGCACGACCCCAACCCCTGAGGCGCTAGTCTGGGACGGGTCGCCGACGGCGAGAATCTCTCCATCCGTGTCTATCGCGGTCCCGAAACCAGATGTGGAGCTGCCGGGATAGGGCGCACTCCCCGTAAGGACCGCCTCCACCACCCACCCCGCGAGCCCCAGGTCCCGGTAGACCTGGACGGCGCCATGTCCCGGCAAGGGGCTCAGATTTGCGTCTGGTGCGCCGACGACGAGCAGGTCGCCCTCCATTACCACGACCCTTCCGAACTCAGTGTCGCCCCCCGTGTAGGGCATCAGGGTCGGCTCTTGCGACCAAAGAGCACCGTTCCACCGGTACATATCCACCGCACCGGGCATGGACAACCCGAGGGCACGTCTCGGGACGCCGATGGCGATGACCTCCCCGGAGACCGCGCAAGCGGATCCGAAGTTCTCGCTCCCGCCGGTACCGATACCCAGGAATTGATCGTCATGCAGCCAGATTCCACTTACGTCTCGTCGAAAGATGTAAGCAGACCCCGTGCCGCCGGATGCGCCGACCACAGCAATTCCTGAGACGGTGTCGATGGCAACCGAGGATCCGTAACTCTCCGGTTGCGTCAACGGCGGATCGGGGGCGAGTTGTTGCGATTCAGGCACGATCGTCTGTCCGGTGAGCAGCGTCGCCATGCCGAGGCCAATGATCAGCTGACCACGAGCCAGGTGCCGCGTGAAGCGTTCGGCGATCATGGAAACCTCCTGAGAATACGCGTCGATTCTAACTGACTGACTCACATCAGAATTCGTAACACCCCATGTCGATGACCGGACCTGGACCCTGGATGCGCGTCGAAGAGTCGAGGTCCGAGGTTTGGGCGAGGGGCGGCGGTTCATGGGGTGTAGTCGGGCCAGTAGGCCCAGATCCGAGAGGTGGCGCTCGCGTTCTACGAGACTCCGGGTCAGCGCGGAAGCTGCTACCGACGCACCGGTCGGAAACCCGCGCTGTCCACGCGGAAGTGCGCGGTCTGGATCTCCAGGTCGATCGTCGCCCCCGCACGGTGCACCGTGAGACTCACCGTCGGTTCCATCCGGGCGGACTGACTCAGGACCTGGACCTGCTGCCAATTCTGGAACTCCGTCCCGGCGATGGCCACCACCAGATCGCCATTCGCCAGATCCGAATCATGGAGGCCGAGGGGAAGTGCCTCTCTGTCGACCCTGAGACCGGTCACGGCCATCGGCTCGAACACGACCTCGCTCGCCCCCGGCACCGTCAGCTCCATGATCTGGCTCTCGCCGTCGATCGAGACCCACAGGAAATGGGTCCCCGACTGCACCATGGTGAACTCGGCGCTTCCGCCAGGACCTCTGGCATCGACGATCGAGACTGCTCGTCGTCGTGAGCGGTGGACGCGTCGGGTCGGAAAACCGCCCGATCGAGCTGCCACGGCGATTCGCCGGAACGACGAACGCATCGTAGACTCTCAATCGGGAAGAACCGCGTGGGGCGTGGTCTTCCCGATGGGCTTTCGAGAGGGACACATGGAAACTTTTGCCGCCTGCCCCGGCTCCGGCCGGGAAAATGCGGCCGGATTCTCGCTCGTCGAGGTCATGGTCGCCATCACGCTGTTGACGATTCTCTCTCTCGGCGTCCTCGCGAGCATGGTCGTCGGCTTTTCAGCCGATCGATCCACCCAAGAAATCGCTCGCAGTCAGCAGTTCGCGGTCCAGGTTCTCGAGACCGTGAAGAGCACACCCTACGATCTCCTACCGACCCTCTCGGGGATTACCATCCCGCAGAACGATCTCGAGGCCACCGTCGGCGTCTCCGTACTTTCCGCCGGCCTCCAGAGGATCGAGATCTCAGTCATCCATGCCTCGGAGCCGGCAGCGAACTCGAGACTCGTCACCTTGCGCGCGCGGCTCGACTGAGGCGTTGCGCCCTCCTTCGTAATCAAGAGCGGAACACCATGAGGCAACCGGACTTCACAGCGAAGACGTCGGGGTTCACGATCATCGAGCTCGTGATCGCGGTCGCGGTGTTCGCGCTCATCCTGGTCGGGGTCGGGACCTTGTTCCAAGGCACATCGGAAGCGACCGACTATCTCACTCGATCCACGGAGATGGACCGTTCGATCCAGCAGGCGCTCCATGAGATGACGCAGGATCTCAAGTCGGCGCCGATGTCGATGACCACGATCGACTCGACGGATCCCGACCACGACTCCGTCGTCGTCCAGATCCCCAATCCCGATGCATTGGACGTGTCCGACTGGGGATACTACGACGAATTCAATGTCTTCCGCACAGACTGGGCGTGTCAGTACCTCGTCGACGGATCCGATCTGGTGCGCAGACGACTCGACGGCTCGTTCGGCGCCGTCGGTCCCGACCAACTGATCTGCAGCGGAGTCGATACAACCTTCGATTCTGGCTCTGGGCCGGAACGAGGATTCGAGATCGCACCGGTCGGTTCCCTGCTGAATTTCAGCCTCCGCATTGTCGAAACGACCTCGGACGGGACCGTCTACCGTCGCAGCGCAATCACAACGATCTTGCAAGAACAGTAGTGAAGGACACCATGGGTCAAAGAGAAGCCGGAACCGCCCTCGTTACCGTCGTCATGCTGGTCCTGGTCGCCAGCGGACTCATTCTCGTGACGATGGCCAGCTCTTCGATGAAGGTCGCGAATGCGGAGAACGCGAACCTGGAGATCGAAGCCCAGTTCATCGCCGAGGCGGGTCTGCAGCTTCAGATCAACGACCTGAGGAATGCGCGCGACCTCGCTACTCTGACCTCCCCCTTCGTCGGCATCGATTCCATCGACGCGGTGGTGCCGACCGGGCAGGGGAACTACACCGCCACCTACGATGGTGTGGCGATCATCGATTCCATCGGCCAAGTGGCCGGCGAGTGTGATGTCTACGTGGATATCACGAACCGGGGCTCCGATGAGTCGAGGGACGTCGTCGTCACTTCGATCGGATACGTTCCGACCAAGCTCGACTACCAGACCAGCCTCCGGGGCTCGGCTCGCAGCGAGATTCGGTCCACGCTCCGGATCGGACTCGAGAAGTCCGACGTCTTCGACTACGCCTACTTCATCAACCACTGGGGTTGGTTCTACGGAAACACGATCACGGCCAACGGAAGTGTTCGCTCGAACGGGCAGTTCGACTTCGGGGGCTACGGGGCGACCGTCAACGGAAGCCCGCGTTACCTCGGCTCGAACGGAACAGATCTCGTGGGTTACCAGGATGACAATCAGGACGGAATCACCGACGGGAGCGACGGGGGGGTCTACTCCGGATTTTCGGTCGTGAGCGCCCAGAACATCAACGGCATGGCCGCGGATCCTGCGAACCAGCACGAGTGGATGCCCAAGGTGAGCATGCCCAACCTCTCGAACCTGGGTCTCTACGAGAGTCTCGCGATGGCTCAGAGTGGTTCGATCAGTGTGGGAGGGTCGGTCGTCGCGAACGGGGTCGTGGGGGACGACGCCGGAGAGCCCCAGAATCTCTTCTTGGTCGGCACGCCGGCGGATCCGATCATTCTGAATGGCCCCGTCGTAGTGAGGGGCGATGTCGTGCTCAGCGGGACCGTGCAGGGACAGGGCGCGATCTACAGCGGTCGGAACGTCTACGTCCCCGGTTCAGTCCAGTACCTGAATGCACCCGCGACACCTCGGCCCACTTCGAATGATCAGGCGACGGTCGAGGCGTGGCGCTCGGCGAATCAGGGGGCAGACGCACTGGGCCTGTTCGCGCGCGAGCACGTGGTCGTCGGGGACTACACCAACTCGTCGTGGCAGAGCTACGTCAGCGGTTGGGTCAACCACCCGTTGAACGAGAGCTCCGAGGATGGGGGTGCGGATGGGATTCAGAACACGTTCCTCGGCCCCGACGGAGTCCTGGGAACGGCGGATGACGATGTCCTCGAGGGAGATGGCGTCTGGACCGTCGACCAATACACCGCCGCAGACGCGTCGGCTGGGTTGATTCCACCCGGATTCTCGGTCGGAGATGCAGTCCCGGGAAGCGGGGAGGACATCGATGGCGACGGCCAACAGGACGGCCGGACCCAGATGTCGGAGTTCAATGTGGGGGACGCCCTCACGAGCGGTGCCGACTGGGGGGGGAACATGCCTCCCGGGACTAGCCAGTTCTCGGACATCGCGACGAACAACATCCGCCGCATCGATGCGAGCTTCTACACCAACCACACCTTCGCTGCTCTCATGCTGAATTTCGGTGGTGACATCGAGATGAACGGCTCGATCGTCAGTCGGAACGAATCGATCATCTATGGCGCAAACCGCCTCTACATGAATCATGACGCGCGGCTCCTGGGCAGCGACAGCGGGGGCACCTTCGGCCTCCAGTTGCCCCTGGACTGGGCGCCGATCGAAAAGGTGAACTGGGTCATCGTCGATTCGGTGGGCGCATTCATCCCGTAGCAGTCCGTCGAATGCGCTTTCGATCGAAAATGGGTTCTCTTCGACGGGCTGGCAACCGCTCTATCGAGACTGGATGAGATCATGATCCTGCGAATCATCACGACGACCCTGTTCTTGGTTCTAGGTGCCGGAGCGCTGTCAGGGCAAGATTCCGATGCGCTCGAGGAGTGGCAGAAAGCCCAGATCCTGGACAAAGGGCGCATCGCCGAGAAGACCTATGAACAACTCTACGGCCTGGAAGCAGCGGGGAATCCGCACTGGACTCGGAACACGGTCCTCGAGGGAGCGAGGGCAGCACCCGACGACCCCACGCTGAACGACGTGCGTCGCGAGCGCGCACTCCGAGCGTTCAGTGGGCGAGCGCTCGACTGGACCGAAGCTTCTCAACCGGCCACTTCTCCGCGATCTCGCCGAGTGGTGCAGAGTGGCCCCAAGGACGAACCGGAGTCGACGACACTCCGGTGGCTCTCGCTCCTACTTCTCGGTGGCGGGGGGGCCGCAGTCTTCCTCACGCGGGCACGGGGCCCAAAGTGCTAGCACGAGTCGATGCGCACTAGACTTCGTTTGCCGTGTGACCCCGATCGAAGGCATGGCGCGGTTCGGAACCAGTCCCAACCCCGCCAAGTTATTTCTTCGAGCGCGCGATCCACACCCAGAACGGAAGAGCACACCT
>JAQBGV010000188.1:0-8136 GCA_032128395.1 Planctomycetota bacterium
GGTTCGTCAGACAGCCGATGCCGTCCGGGGTCGGATCGCTCCCGCAGGCGGGGAACGGCGGGAAGGGAGCCGATCCCATCGAGAACTGGAAGGTGAGGGAATAGACCGGATCGGCGATGTCGGTCGCGCCGTCGTCGTTGGTGTCGTGCGCATCCTGGCAGGTCGTCATCCCGCCGCTGAAGAGGAGCCCGAGGGTCGAGATCGGGTCCCCGATGTCGAGCATCCCGTCGAGGTTGGCGTCGCCTCGGATGAAGAGGTCGTCGGCACGGGCCGCGGGGGTCGCCCCGAAGAGCAGCAGGGTCGACAGGACGACGCCGAACAAAGTTCGGGAACGGGACATGGAACACCTCCAGTGCGAGTGGGCGAGGACTTCTCCCAGGGACGATGAGCCGGAATTTGGCCAGGAATCGTCCCATTGTATCGATGGGCGGTCTGATTGCAGCAGGGTACGGTGCTCGGGTCGACGGACAGGATAGTCACTGCGGGCAGGTTCAGGAGCGGCGGAATCAGCCCTCGGTTCGTATCGCAGGCTCGAACGTCCCACGGGTGGCACCGTCGCGCGCCAGCCCCTCCTCGCAGCGCACTGGTCGCGGGGTTCGGTAGTATTCCCACTGATCCCGGCGCTTCGGATCCCCGCTGCTCGCGTGCCAGAGGTGATAGACGTCGTTCTTGGTGTAGAGGTTCTTCACGGGGGGGCGTGGCCTGAGTCGCATGGCGCGGTCGCGGAGGTCGCTGTCCTCGAGGCCCCACTTCCGGAACCGCTCGTCGAATCCGTTCAGCGCGACGAACAGAGCGCGATCGATCGCGAGGTTGAGTCCCAGGATCTTCGGGCGATTGCGCCGCCTGACCAGGGTTCCCCAGAAGCTCTTCCGCCAGCGGCGACGGAGGGCGCGACGATCCTTCTCGGAGCCGAGCCCCTCGAATGCACCACTGTCGATCATCGCATCGGTCAGCCCTTCCGTGACCTCCTGCGACAGCCGGTACGCCCCCGCGACGTGGAAGCTCATCGGTTCGTGGGCTGCGAGGTGGCTTTCGACGAACCGGGCGGGGGGGACACAGTCGCCGTCGGAGAAGATCAGCAGCGGTTCGCTCTCGGAGTGGCGCACGCCCTCGTTGAGCGCCGCGGCGCGGCGGAATCCCTCATCTTTCTGCCAAACGTGAAGGAAGGGGATCCCTTTCTCCGCTGCTTCCGCCGAGAATTCACGGAGCCAGTCCCGAGTGTCTGCTCTCGAGCCATCGTCGGCGACCGTCAGCGCGAAGTCGGTGGTGGTCTGACGCAGGTAGCCGCGGATCGCCCGGCGCAGCAGGGGAAGCTGGTTGTAGGTGGTGAGGATCACCCGGGCTCGTCGCATCGCCGACCTCGAGATCAGAAGGACCGGGCTGGCCCGGAGGAACCCCCAGGCACCTTGATGAGAGGGTATCTTTGCCCCGAGGATCTCAGAACTCCACGTCTCCTCGCCGCGATCTTCCGATTCGGCTGGGCAAGTCGTCCGGATCGCCGAGAATGCGCCACTCCTCGGTCGACCGCCGGCGGTTCGGAGCGGGGAGAAGCCTGAACCCGGAGGGAAGATCAACCCTGTGACCGACCCAGTCGAAACGACCGAAGATCCGTTCCTGCAACTCGGGGTCGACCCTGCCCTTGCCCGAGCGATCGAGGAAGAGGGATATACCGAGCCGACCGAAGTGCAGCGCCAGGCGATACCGGTGGCACTCGCGGGGAAGGATCTCCTCGCCCTCGCACAGACCGGCACCGGCAAGACCGCGGCGTTCTCGCTCCCGATCCTCCACCGGCTGCACCACCATCCCCGACGCGGCCCGCGTTCGATCCGCGTGCTGATCCTGACCCCGACCCGAGAACTCGCCATCCAGGTGCACGAGAGCATCCGCGTGTACGGGCGACACCTTTCTCTGCGGGCGGCAGTGATCCTGGGCGGCGTCTCCGCCGTCCCGCAGATCGTGGAGCTTCGCAAGGTCCCCGACATTCTGGTCGCTACTCCCGGCCGACTCCTCGACCTGATGTCGCAGGGACACATCGCTCTCGACAGGGTCGAGATCTTCGTCCTCGACGAGGCAGACCGCATGCTCGACATGGGGTTCATCACCGATGTCCGAAAGATCGTCGCAAAGATACCCGAGCTCCGGCAGACCCTCTTCTTCTCGGCCACGATGCCGAAGGAGGTAGAGCAGCTCGCTCAGCAGATCCTCACGAGGCCCGAGCGCGTCCAGGCCTCTCCGCCGACCTCCGTCCCGGTGCAGATCGAAGAACGGATCTTCCTGGTCGGACATCTCGACAAGCGGAAGCTGCTCGCCCAGCTGCTCATGACTCGCAAGGGGACCAAACGGGTGCTGGTCTTCTCGCGCACGAAACGACGCGCGGACACGATCGTCCGGCACCTGCAGAAAATCGACATCTCGGTCGCTGCGATCCATTCGAACAAGACCCAGGGGGCGCGACAGAACGCGCTCGGCGGATTTTCGAAGGGAAAGGTGCGGGTTCTCGTCGCCACCGACATCGTCGCGCGCGGGATCGACGTCGATGACATCACGCACGTGATCAACTTCGATCTCCCGGGCGAACCGGAGAGCTACGTCCACCGGATCGGTCGGACCGCGCGCGCCGGCGCGGGTGGGGTCGCGTGGTCCTTCTGCGATGAAGAGGAGCTCCCGTCGCTACGAGAGATCGAACAGATCCTGCAGCGGAAACTGGAGATCGACGAGGACCATCCGTTCCACGCGAAGAACTTCAAACCTCTGCCGGTCGAAGAACGCCAGCGGCGCGAGGGAGCCGCCCCGGGTGGCGGGCGCAAGCGCTCCCGCGGGGGCCGAGGGAGGAAGCGCGCGGATTCTCCAGAGGAGTCGCGCGAGACGGGGAGCTCGGAGCCGAGGTCGCCGCGGCGATCGGGACCGAGGGAAGCAAGACCGAGGCAGGGTGGGGCGAGCGAGGGTGGGGCGAGAGGGAGCGGACCGAGAGGGAGCGGACCGAGGCAGGGTGGATCGAGGCAGAGCGGATCGAGGCAGAGCGGATCGACGCAAGGGGGGCCGAAGAGGAGCGGGACGAAGCCATCCGGGCGGCAGCGGTCGAGGAGCAGGCGAGCGGATCCACCGCACCCGCAGAGTGAGCAGCCGCAACGCCCCGCCCGCCCCGCCCCGAAAGAGCCGGAGCGAAAAAGACCCGATCGTCCCGCGGCGAGCGAGCCCGAGCGAAAGCCCCCGGAGCGTTCCCCGACGAGAGCGCCTGAGCGCAAACGTCCGAGTGGTGACTCCGGCCGTGCGAAGCGCCGCCCGCCCCCCGACAGCGTCGATGACAATTTCGGGTCCGACGGATTGTTCGGAGGATCCCGCCGCCGCTAAGGCGGCCCGGGCTCCGAGGCCCGGGCTCCGATGAGGCACCGTCTGCTGCATTGCGGTCGGCCAGGAGACCCCGCACCTTGCCCCGGTATCTCCTCGAAGCCCTCTGCGTCGGATGTACGATGGGACAGGCATCACCTTCGGCGAGCCAGTCCCATCATTCGGCGTGCCCGCACCTTGCCCCGGTACCTCCTCGAAGCCCTCTGCGTCGGATGTACGATGGGACTGGCTCGCCGCAGGTGATGCCTGTCCCGGATGTTGGCCCGCTGATCCACCGATCTTCAAGAAGGCAATTGTCCGGGACCATTCGGACTACCGGCGAACGTCCGGGACAGGCATCACCTTCGGCGAGCCAGTCCCATCATTCCGACGGAGACGGAGATAGAGGTGCATCGGTGCGGCTGGTGTTCGGCATTTCGATCGCCCTCTCGGTCGCGGGAACCCTCCGCGCTGCCGATGACCCGCTCATCCCCTTTCTCGGAGACCACTGCCTTCGCTGCCACGATGCGGAGAAGGCGAAGGGTGGCCTCGACCTCGACGAACTCGGACGAGTCGCCGACTTCGCGGGGGACCTGGTCGACTGGCGACTCGTTCGCGAAAAGCTTCGTCACCGCGAGATGCCCCCGGAGGATGAGCCCCGACCGGACGAGGGCGAGATCGACCTTGCACTGCGCGCTCTCGATACCCACCTCGCCGTCGCGATCGCCGCGCTCCCCCAAGAACCGGGGCGCGTCACCGCTCGGCGCCTGAACCGCCGCGAGTACGGGGCGACGATCGCGGATCTGTTCGGAATCGACCTGCCGATCGAGGATCTGCTCCCTCCGGATGATGTCGGCGATGGCTTCGACCACATCGGTGACGTCCTCGGGCTGCCGCCGATGCTCCTCGAGAAGTACATCGGGATCGCCGAAGAGCTCGCCCGCGACGCGGTGATCGTCGACGGGGATGCGCGGGTGCCTACTCGAGTCGTCGAGGGCGCGGCGCTCGGTCTGGATGGAGGCGGGAGCTTCTCCGGCCGCTTCCAGCACCTCTATTCCCACGGAGTGGTATGGATGAACCACCGGTTTCCCCGCGACGGGACCTACCGGCTCCGGTTCGAGGCGTTCGGTCAGCAGGCGGGACCAGAGGTCGTGAAATTCGCGGTTCGGGTCGATGCCGTGCGCCGCACGGTGATCGAGGTGCCCGCGACGCAGCAGAACCCCGGAACCTACGAACTCGAGACCCAGGTCGCGCGGGGGACGCGCCAGGTCGGACTCGAGTTCATCAATGACTACTACCGTCCCGACGATCCCGATCCATCCCAGCGCGACCGGAATGCGGGGGTCCTCTCGATCGCGGTCGAAGGTCCGCTCGAGGGTCTTGCGCCGACCGAGTTCCAGACCGCTCTCTGGCGTTCCGAGCCGGAGGCCGCCGATTGGCGGAGCGCCCTCGCCGAGATTCTCCCGGCGCTCCTTCGGCGCGCCTGGCGACGACCCGCGACCGAGGAACAGATCACCGCTCTTCTCGATCTCGTCGCCCGCGCGACCCCAGAGGGTTCATCCGCGAGCGCGCATCTGCGGACCGCGATCGTCGCGGTTCTCGTCTCGCCGCGATTCCTGTTTCGGCTCGAGGAAGACCCCCCCGGCACCTCGGCGGGAACCGTTCGCGACCTCGATGGCTTCGAACGCGCGACGCGACTCTCGTACTTCCTGTGGGCGAGCACGCCGGACGCCGCGCTCCTCTCGGCCGCGGCAGCCGGAGAACTCGACAGCGCGGCGGGGGTGCGGCGAGCGGCGGGGCGACTCTTCTCGGACGGTCGGGCTCGCTCGATCTCCGAAGCGTTCGTCCCCCAGTGGTTGCAGTTCGCACACCTCCTGACGCTGCGCCCCGATCGCGAGCGCTTCCCCGCCGTCGACGAGCGTCTCCTCACCCTTCAACGCCAGGAGACGATCGCCCTCTTCGAGCACATCCGCCGAGAGGGAAGACCGCTGTGGGAGCTCATCGATGCGGACTACACGTTCCTGAACGAGCGTCTCGCAGAACACTACGGGATTCCGGGGGTGCGAGGCGACGAACTGCGTCGAGTCGCGGTCGGCGCTCCCCGCGGCGGCGGACTGCTCGCGCAGGGGAGCATCCTGACCGCGACTTCCAACCCGAATCGCACCTCGCCGGTGCTCAGAGGCAAGTGGGTCCTCGAAGCGCTGCTCGACGCCCCTCCGCCTCCCCCGCCACCGGGTGCGGGGTCCCTACCCGATCCGGGAAAGCCGGGGAGCGAGCTTCCGCTGCGCGAACAGCTCGCGCTGCACCGCCGCGATCCCACTTGCGCGGGTTGTCATCGGCGGATGGACGCCCTCGGATTCGCGCTCGAAGAGTTCGATGCGGTCGGGGGGTGGCGCCCAGGGAGGGACTCGGCGACGATCGACTGCCGCGGTGAGCTTCCCGACGGGCGCGCGGTCGTCGGGGTCGCGGGGGTGCGCGCGCTCCTCTCGGGAGACCGCGGGTTCCTTCGGGCCCTCTCGAAGAACATGCTCGTGTACGCGCTCGGACGAGGACTCACCGTCGATGACGAGCCCGCCCTCGAGCGACTGATCGCGCGGCTCGAACGCGAACCGACGCTCTCCGCGCTCGTCGACGAGATCGTCGGGCTGGACGCGTTCCTCGGGCGGCGGGTCCCCGCGGCCGAGGACGGAGAGCAGGAAGGGGTCGATCGATGAAGAGCCTGCCCTTGTCCCGCCGCACCGTCCTTCGTGGGCTCGGCACGGCGATCGCGCTCCCCTGGCTCGAGGCGATGACCCCGCTCACGCGTCTCCGCGGCGCGCTCATCGCCGGCGAACCGACCCGACCGCTCCGCTTCGCGTTTCTCTTCTTCCCGAACGGCACCCACTTCGACGACTGGGCGCCGACCGGAGAAGGGCGCGACGTCGTGCTTCCGTCGCTCCTCGAACCGATCGCGCGGCACAAGGAGAACATCCTGTTTCTGCGCGGACTCTCCCACAAGAACGCCGGCGCGCTCGGCGATGGACCCGGCGACCACGCGCGATCCGCGGCTTGCTACCTGACCGGCGCGCACCCGTTCAAGACCCCGGGGGCGGACATCCATTGCGGCATTTCGGTCGATCAGATGATCGCGGGGACCATCGGTCGCGAGACGATCTTTCCGTCGCTCCAACTCGGGATCGAAGGAGGGCGGCAGTCGGGGCAGTGCGACTCGGGGTATGCGTGCGCATACTCGAACCACATCTCCTGGGCCGACCCTCACACTCCGCTCGCGAACGAGATCGACCCGCGGCAACTCCTCGACCGGCTCTTCCTCCGCGGCCCATCCGCGGAGACGGCTCGCGCACGGGATGAGCGACTCATCGCCCGCCGGAGCATCCTCGACTTCGTCCGCGAGGATGCCCGCCGTATCGAGCAGACACTCGGCGTCCGCGACCGACGCAAGCTCGACGCCTACCTCACCGGGATTCGCGAGATCGAACGGCGCATCGAGGAAGCGGAACGCCTCTCGGAACTCGAGGCCCGCGGCGAAGGGATCGACGTCCCCGACCGGATTCCGCGCGACTACACCGAGCACGTGAAATTGCAGTTCGAGCTGATGTTGCTCGCGTTCCGACTCGATCTCACCCGCGTCGTGACCTTCATGATCGCGAACGAGGGGAGCAATCGCCCCTTCCCGAACCTCGACATCCGAGGGGGCCATCACTCGCTCTCCCATCACCAGGGAGAGGAATCGAAGGTCGATGCGATCAAACGGATCAATCGCTTCCAGAACGAGCTCTTCGCCCACTTGCTCGACCGGATGCAGGAGACCGACGACGAGGGGACGCCTCTCCTCGACTCGAGTCTGGTCCTGTGGGGAGGCGCGATCCGCGACGGCAACCGGCACGACCATCACGACTTGCCGGTGCTCCTCGCCGGCCGCGGAAACGGCGCGGTGGAGCCGGGACGGATCGTTCGGACCCCGGATCACACGCCGCTCTGTGATCTCTTCCTGAAGATGACCCACCTCGCAGGGGGCGACGCGAAGTCCTTCGGAGACTCGCAAGGACCGCTGTCGCTCGGGTGACGACCCTTCCGTCGCCGCTTGAAGTCTGGAGTCTGGAGTCGCCGCGGTCATAATGTCCCCGTGAGCGATTCTGGGTGTGGCTCGGTCGCTCTCCCCACCTCATCTCGTGTTCGGACGAAGCAGATTCGATCCGAATCGGAACGGAGCGGACGGATGCCCCACCGATCTCATCTCCTCATCTGGATCACTCTCGTCGCCGGAACGGTGGCCCTCGCGGCCTCGCCGACCGTGGCCCAGTCTTCGGCATCACAGTCTTCGGCGTCGCAGCCATCCGCGGAGGAGCAAGCGGCGTACATCCGCTCCCACTACACGAAGTACGAGTATCAGATCCCGATGCGGGACGGTGTGCGACTCTTCACCGCGGTGTACGTCCCGAGCGTCGGCGAGGAAGATGTTCCGATCGAATCCGAAGCATCAAGGACTCTCCACACGCTGCATCCACGCCCGGACTTATATGGACCCGGCCACGGGTGGACGCCGCGCTACTCGTCGCAGCCCGTCCTCCGCAGTAGCTCTGCTACGGAGGATGGAGGCGCGACGAAGGAGACTGCTTTGCGCGAAAGTGCAACCCAACTTGGGAATCTGACTTGCAGGGCTTGGGAAGCCCATATCCCTTGTGGATCTTCGACTGATGAGCAACGAAGCCAGGCGGCCTTTGGCCCATCAACCCTCCGGGCGGCGGGTCTTTTGGCCGTGGGCGGCGTTGGCTCGGTCCTTACAGCCCACGGCGGGGATGCGCCGAC
>JAQBGV010000189.1:0-40040 GCA_032128395.1 Planctomycetota bacterium
CCTCCGTCAGCTCGCGAGCCGCGACCTCGCCCTCGACACCGCGATGATCCCCCTCGGCTCCTGCACGATGAAGTTGAACGCCGCCGCGGAGATGATCCCGATCCTGTTCCGTGGGTTCGCGCAGCTCCACCCCTTCGCGCCGGCCGACCAGACCGGCGGGTATCGCGTCCTCTTCGAGCGCCTCAACCGGTGGCTCGCCGAGATCACGGGATTCGATCAGGTATCGCTGCAGCCGAACGCCGGCAGTCAGGGTGAGTACGCGGGGTTGATGGTCATCCGCGCCTACCACCAGGCGCGCAAGGACGGACATCGAAACATCTGTTTCATCCCCCAGTCCGCGCACGGGACGAACCCGGCGAGTGCGAAAATGGCAGGGATGGATGTCGTCGTGATCGCATGCGACGACCACGGCAACATCGACCTCGGCGACCTCGAAGAGAAGATCGCGGCGCACGGGCACGAGCTCGCAGCGCTGATGATCACCTACCCGTCGACGCACGGCGTCTTCGAGACCTCGGTCCGCGACATCTGCACGAAGATCCACGCCGCCGGCGGTCAGGTCTACTTGGATGGCGCGAACATGAACGCGATGGTCGGCCTCGTGCGCCCCGCGGACTTCGGCGCGGATGTCTGCCACCTCAACCTGCACAAGACCTTCTGCATCCCGCATGGCGGCGGTGGTCCGGGGATGGGTCCGATCGGGGTGCAGAAGCACCTCGCGCCGTATCTCCCGGGGCACCCGGTCGTCGAGACCGGCGGCAAGAAGGCGATCGGCGCGATCTCCGCGGCCCCCTACGGTAGTCCGATGATCCTCCCGATCAGCTACGCCTACATCGCGATGATGGGCGGTCCGGGGCTGACCAAGGCGACCGAGTTCGCGATCCTGAACGCGAACTACATCGCGGCCAAGATCGGCGACCTCTATCCGGTCCTCTACCGGGGCGAGAAGGGGCGGGTCGCCCACGAGTGCATCCTCGACACCCGCGGCTTCAAGAAGGCGGGGGTGACGGTCGATGACATCGCGAAGCGCCTGATGGACTACGGATTCCACGCCCCGACGATGTCGTGGCCGGTCGCGGGCACCCTGATGGTCGAACCGACCGAGAGCGAATCGAAAGAGGAGCTCGACCGCTTCTGCGATGCGATGCGCGCGATCCACGCCGAGATCGTCGAGATCGAGATCGGCAACCTCCCGAAGGACGACAACCCCCTCCACAACGCCCCGCACACGATGGCGGCGATCACCGCGGGGGAATGGGGCCGTCCTTACTCGAGAGAGCGCGGAGCGTTCCCGACCCCGTTCACCAGAGAGCACAAGTTCTGGCCCGCGGTGGCGAGGATCGATCAAGCCTTCGGCGACCGAAACCTGGTCTGCATGTGCCCGCCGATCGAGGCGTACGAGGCGCAGGGGACGAGCACGCCGTAGGGCGGGTGCGAGTATGCGGAGTGGCCTTGATTCGGGCGCCGACCGCGGCAAGATGGAGTCTGTGAACAACTCCATCCCCGCCGTGGAAGGAGTATCTGTTGATGGATGGCGACTCCAGCCTCGACCGCCCCCTCGCCGCCGAGTGGTTTCCGGAGTTCTACGACGAACTCCGTCGCCTCGCCGGCCACAAGCTGAGCGATGAACGACTCGGCCACACGCTCTCCGCGACCGCCCTCGTCCACGAAGCATTCGTGAAACTCTCCTCCCGCTCGAAGGGGTGGAGCGATTCGGTGCGCTTCCGCGCAGCCGCGTCCAAGGCGATGCGACAGATCCTCTGCGAACACGCGCGAGCGCGCGGCGCGGTGAAGAGGGGAAAAGGAGCGAAGCGGATCACTCTCGCCGAAGGAGTCCTGCTCGGGGAGGAATCCGACGATCAGCTCGAGCTCCTCGGCTTGCACGACGCGATCGAAGCCCTACGAAAACACCTCGGATGGCGCCCCGATGTGGGGGAACGGGCACCATGAGCCACCTCGCACCGGGAAAGCCGCCGTCGAAACTCCGATGGTTTTTTCGTCGGGCAGCAGGATTCAGTACTTGGAATACGAACACATGTTCGCTATACTAGGTACGGGGAATCGGGGGACTGCTCGGCGCGGGTGCGCTGGCAGGAAAGGCGTGGACTGGCGGGTGGACAAGGTGGGGCCGGGGCATGCGCTGCCCAGAGAGGTCCTGCGATGTCGAGTTCTTGTCTCGTGGTCATGCCTTCTGTCCGTGGGAGAGAGACCGGCTCTCATTCCGATCGCTCCCATTCGCGCGCCGAACCTGACTGCACGTCCAACGGCCCTGACCCCAGGGCTCCGCATGGTGCAGCGCCTCAATGCGCAGTTTCTGAGCTCTCTGCGGAGGAATTGCACCGCCTCGCCCTCCTCTCCTTCCGTGCGGGGAACCGTTCTCGGCTGAGGCTCATCCGCACGCTCCGTCTCCTGCGGGACACTCGTCTCCACTTCGAGCTTGGTTTCCCCAGCATTGTCGCGTACTCCCAGCAATACTTCGGATTTCGCAAGAGCGAGACCTACCAGTCCCTGCGGGTCGCGGAGTCCCTCGATGCTCTCCCCGGTTGTGCATCTGAGTTCTCTGACGGACGGGTCGGGTGGTCGGCACTCAAGCAGATCACGCGAGTCGCCGTGCCCGCTACGGAGGGGGAGTGGCTTACGTTCGCCGCGGGGAAATCGGTCGACGCGGTCCGAGCGGAGGTCGAACACGCCGTCAGCGCAGGCCGGGACCGGCCGCGCGACCGCCGCTACGGCCTCCCCGATCTGAAGGTCCGTGTCCAGCTCGAGATGACCCGCACCGAGCACGAGATCTTCCGCCGAGCGATGGAGACGGTCTGCGGAGAGATCGCGGAGTCGCTCTCCGGCCAGCGCGTCTCGCTCACGGGCGCACTCCTCTTCCTCTCGGAGAAGCTGCTCGCAGGGGAGTCCGCACGTGCGGACTCTGCGGATGCGGGCTCGGACTCGGAGTCTCTGCAGGGGGGGCCTCCAAGTCGCACCCTCCTCTATCACGTCTGCCCCGACTGTCGGCGCGGGAGGATGGAAACGCAGGGCGGTGGGGTCGAGGTTTCCCCTGCAGTGATCGATCGGATCGAGGGGAACTCTCGGCGGGAAGTGATCGATCCCGCGGAAGAGGTCGCCGTTACCCGTCACGTCGAGGCCCCCGAGGTGGATCGCCCGAACTCACCGAGTCTCCGGCGGAAGGTCCTCCTTCGTGACGGGCGTCGGTGTGCGAATCCGTGCTGCGGTCGGCCGGCGGAGCACTGCCATCACATCATCTACCGTCGGGACGGCGGGCGCACCGCCTTGTGGAACGAGACCGCGGTCTGTGGTCGCTGCCACGCGCTGATCCATGCGGGGTTGCTACTGGTCTCCGGAGATCCCGCACTCGAGCTGCAGTGGGTTCCGCGCGGGGGCGAGCTGGACCGCCGGCCGAACTTCCGCCCGGAGGCGGACGCGGAGGAGCTCATCGCCGTGAAGCCGGCCCCGCCCGAAGGCGAGTTCGCACGTGCGGACAACCATGGGAGAGCCCGCCCCCGAACCGAGGACCAGTCCGCACGTGCGGACTCGCTGGACCAGATGCGCGCGGTCCGATCCACTGAGGCGGTCGCGACGAGAGCGGGGTCTGGGCCACAGTTCGGGAACGGAGCACTCAGCGGGGTCGGGCCACTCGTGGAGAAGAGATACTCGAGGATTCGCACAGGGTCTGCGATGTTCAGCAGCCCCAGTCCCCTCGGATGAAGTTCCGGGCGGTCACCTCGAATTCGACCACAAAGCCATCGTTCCCCCGACGAAACACTCCCAGGAAGCGCCACGCCTCCTGGGAGTTTCTTGATCTTGATTCGCGACTTCCGCGCGTTGCCCGCTCAGGGTGCGACGGCGCCCGCGCTCGGGTAGCGACGACGGATTGCCCGCCGCTGCTACTCCAGCTCCACGAGCGCCGCGTGCAGCGCATTCGCCGCCCTCGCGAGCGACGACTGCGGAATCACGCAGCTGATCACCAAGTTCGAGGTCGAGATCACGTCGATGTTGACCCCCTCGTTCGCGAGGGTGGCGAAGATCTTCGCGGCGATCGCCGGCTCTCGGGCGATCCCCTCGCCGACCACGCTCAGGAGCGCGACGCCGTCGTCGATGATCCACGACCCGCCGCCGACCGCCTGCACCACTCTCTCGAGGATTTTCTCGTCGAGCGGGGCGTCCGTCGGAATGATCAAGGTGATGTCGTTGTGCTTCTCGTGACTCTGGGCCTGGACGATCAGCCGCACCGAGATGTTCGCCTCGCCGAGGACCTCGAACACTCTCGCCGCAACCCCCGGGGTGTCGGGCACCCCGACGAGCGAGACCTTGCGGACGTTCGGATCATCGGTGATCGCGCGGACCACGACCTGTTCCATGGAGAGCTCCTCCTGCGGAGGTTCGATGCGGGTCCCCGTTCCCGGGCGGGTCGAGGAAGCGACGATCAGCGGGACGTTGAAGCGTCTTGCGACTTCGACCGAGCGACCGTGGAGCACTCGCGCCCCGAACGTCGCCATCTCGAGCATCTCATCGGAAGACAAGCGCTCGAGCTTTCTCGCAGCGGGGACGACCCTCGGATCGGCGGTGTAGACGCCATCGACGTCGGTCAGGATCTCACAACCACTGGCGTGGAGGGCTGCGGCGAGAGCGACGGCGCTGGTGTCGGAGCCGCCTCGACCGAGGGTGGTGATGTCCTCGGCGGCATTCTCGCCCTGAAAACCCGCGACGACGACCACGCGGTCGCGCTCGAGCTCGGCCTGGATCCGAACGGGATGGATCGAGACGATTCGCGCCTGCGAGTAACGATCGTCGGTGCGAATCCCGCCCTGCCGACCGGAGAAACTGATCGCGGAGATCCCCTCCTCCTCGAGCGCGATCGAGAGGAGCGCCATCGACTGCTGTTCCCCCGCCGAGAGGAGGACGTCGAGCTCGCGCCTGGACGGTTTCTCGGAGAGTTGTCGCGCGAGGTCCAGCAATCGGTCGGTGGTGTCGCCCATCGCCGAGACGACGACCACGACGCGGTGACCGCCCTCCCGCCGCTCCGCGATTCGGCGGACTGCGTTCCGCATCAGTTCTGGCGTGGCGACACTGGTCCCCCCGAACTTCATCACCCAGATCGTCGTGGTCGCCACTTCGCCGCTCATGTCGCACCCTCGAGACGCACCCCGGCGCGATCGATCCCGATCCGGTGTAGTTCCGCCTCGACTCCCACCGCCTTCAGGACCTCCACCGACTCCACTCCCGCGTTCTTCGCGCGCGTGTCTGCGGGCACGAACGCGGCGAGGGTGGGGCCGGCGCCGCTGAGCCAGGCGCCTCCGAGGTCCGGATCCGCGCGCAGGGCGGAGAGGGCATCGGCGAGGCCAGGGACGAGGGGAAGTCGGTAGCGTTCGTGGAGGTGGTCCGAACAACCGATGCGCACCGCTTCCCAGTCCCCCCGCGCGAGACCGGAGAGGAGCACGCTGAGAGACTGTAGATTCTGGACGCTCGCGGAGCGACTGTAGGCGGTCGGCAGGATCGAGCGCGCCGTGCTGGTCGGGACCGGGATCTTCGGAATCACGAGGAGAAGTTCGACCCCCTGGTCGGCGAGCACACCCGGCCAACTTCGCCAGCGCCGGCCCTCGCGGCCGCAGACGCGAAACCCACCGAAAGCGCAGGCACTCGCGTTGTCGGGGTGATTCTCGTTCTGCGTGACGCCCTCGAAGATCACGTGACGCGGGGGGAGCGCACCATCGCGGAGCAGGTACCCCGCTGCGAGACCCGCCGCACGCGCCGCGGCGGAAGAACCGAGCCCACGCGCCACCGGGATTTCGCTGTGGATCCTCCACGCCGCGCGATCCGCCGCGTCCCCGGCGATCGTGCGCGCGGTCTTGATGACCACGTTCCGGCCGTCGGGGGGGAGGATCTCCTTCCCCTCACCGTCGAGGACGACCGAGAACCCCGTCGGGGAATCGGCTTCGATCTTCACTTCGATCGCCAGCCCGACCGCCAGCCCGAGGGCATCGAAGCCCGGACCGATGTTCGAAGTGCTCGCGGGGGCGATGATGCGCGGGGTCATCCGATATCCATCCGCCGCCTGAGGATGTTCGCGTCGGCGGGGATCGGGTCTGGGATCACCACGCCAGCGACCGCTCGGTCCGGATCCTTGAGACCGTGCCCGGTGAGGGTGCAGACGATCGTTCCTCCCTCGGGCGCGGGAGGTTCACCTCTGTCGTGCGACTGGAGGAGCCCCGCGATCGAGGCCGCGCTCGCAGGTTCGCAGAAAACCCCTTCGTTCGCGGCGACCCAGTGGAAGGCCGCGAGGATCTGCTCGTCGGTGACCGAGGTGATCGATCCCTCTGACTCGCGTACCGCCGCAAGCGCGCCCTTCCAGCTCGCCGGGTTGCCGATACGGATCGCAGTCGCGATCGTCTCCGGCGCCTCGACCGGGTGGCCGAGCACGATCGGGGCGGCTCCGGCGGCCTGGACACCGCACATGCGTGGCAGCCGCGTGATCGCTCCCGCCGCGTGGAACTCGCGATAACCCTTCCAGGTGGCGGTGATGTTCCCGGCGTTTCCGACCGGGAGGAAGTGCGCGTCCGGTGGGCCGCCGAGCGCCTCGCAGATCTCGAACGCCTTCGTTTTCTGCCCCTCGATGCGGAACGGGTTCACCGAGTTGACGAGTGCGATCCCGTCTTCCTTCGCCATTTCGATGACGAGCTCGAGCGCTTGGTCGAAGTTACCATCGAGCGTGATCACTTCGGCTCCGTGCATCACCGCCTGGGCGAGTTTCCCCACCGCCACCTTGCCCGCCGGGAGCACGACCCAGCAGCGCATCCCGGCGCGTCCCGCGTATGCGGCGGCGCTCGCCGAAGTGTTCCCCGTCGATGCGCAGATCACGCCGCGATTCCCCTCCTCGAGCGCCTTCGAGACCGCCAGCGTCATGCCGCGGTCCTTGAACGATCCGGTTGGGTTCAGCCCTTCGAACTTGAGGAAGACCCGCCGGTCGCCTCCGAGTCGGGCGGCGAGCCGGGGAGCCGGGATCAGCGGCGTCGATCCCTCCTCGAGGGACACGACCGGGGTCGCGTCCGTCACGGGGAGCCAACGTCGGTAGCGCTCGATCAATCCAGCCACGGCATCGTCTCCTTCAAGCCTGGACGCGGAGCCGCAAGGGATCCTCGCTCAGGATCCCGTTCGGGTGAAGCCGTTCGAGCGCGCGGTCGAGGGTCGTCGTCGGGACCGGGTGCGTGACCAGGTGCACCGGCACGCGGTCGGGGTCCGTCCCTTCCGGCTGCTCGACCGACGCGATGCTGACCTCCTCCTCGGCGAGCGCTCCGGCGATGCGAGCGAGCACTCCGGGACGGTCCTTCGCTCGGAAGCGCACATAGTGCCGTGCGGGGAGAGTCCCCGGATCGAGGACCTCGAGGGGGATCCCGGGATCGCGTGGCGTCTGCCCCTCCCCCCGGGCTGCGCGCAAGATGTCGGCGACGACGCTCCCCGCGGTGGGGAGACCCCCCGCGCCCTTTCCCTGCAAGACCAGTGTGCCGAACGTCTCGGCCTCGATCCGTACCGCGTTGTATTCGTCATGGACCACGGCGAGCTCGCTCCCGGCTTCGATCCAGGTCGGTGCGACCCCGAGTGAGATCCCGTTCTCATGCCGCTCGAGGGTCGCGAGCGACTTGAGTGTCCAGCGGTGCCGCGCGCCGAAGGCGAGGTCCAAGGGTTCGATCCGTTCGATCCCCTCGACGCGGATCCCTTCGAGCGGCACCGAGCGGCCGAGGATGATTCGGGCGAGCAGTGCGAGCTTGTGCGCCGAATCCCAGCCGGAGATGTCGAGCGCCGGGTCCGCCTCGGCGAATCCGTCGCGCTGCGCTTCGGCGAGCGCATCGAGGAAGGGGACCCCCTGTTCGAGCCGGCCGAGGATACGGTTCGTCGTGCCGTTCAGGATCCCCGTCAGTCGATCGATCGGCCCGGCGGGGAGACCCTGCTGCAGGACTTGGAGGATCGGGATCGCGGCCGCTACCGAAGCCTCGAACAGGAGCCGTCGGCCATGCTCCCGGGCGAGCGCGAAGAGCTCCTCCCCCGAGGTGGCGAGCACTGCCTTGTTCGCGGTGACCACGTCCTTCCCCGCTTCGAGGGCGGCGCGAATCCACTCCCGTGGCTGATCGACCCCGCCGACCAACTCGACCACGCAATCGATCTCCGGATCGCGGCAGAGGAGGAGGGGCTCGCCGTCGACCTTGGCGGAGCAACCGACGGGGAGCTCCCGGGGGCGACTGGGGTCGCCGACGGAGATCCGCACGACTTCGAGGGGACGTCCAGCGCGCTCGCGGCACTCATCCCGAGTGCGCGAGAGCAGCTCGACGACCCCCCGACCGACGGTTCCGAACCCGAGCAGGCCGAGACGGTAGGGCTTCATGTCTCCACTATCGGCCTGGGGACAGGGCCCGTGTAGAGACGAGTCTGGTTACTTGTGGCCCTTGTCCAGGATCAGGACAACCTGTTGGCCGCCGACCTTGAGCTTCGGATCGCGGAGGATCATCGGGAACCGGTTCACGGTGAAGGTGCCGATCGTCTTCTTCTCGCGGATGATCTCCACCGTCATCGTCTTCCCCGTGGTCGTGATCTGGACCTCGCCGAGCTTCTCGGGGAGCTGGATCTTGGTCGTGGTCCCCTTCTTCACCGACGTGAGCTTCGTCTCGGCGAGTCGGAAACGCTTCGAGACGACGAGGAGCTGGTCGCGGTAGGGCTTGAGCTTGTCGGGGATGTTCTCGGTGTCCCCCGGTTCGGCGACCGCGGTGAAGAGAGTGACCTTCTGCTCTGCCTCGTCATCCGCGCGCAGGGATGGGGTCGAGCCGAAGACCAGCAACAGTGGGAGGGCGAGGAAGATCGCTCCCGTCCGGCACCATCGGGGGAGCGTGCGTTCGATCGTTCGGATCATCTCGGCCTCCCATCGCATTACCCGAAGACGCCTTCCTCGAAGACGCCTTCCCCGAAGACGCCTTCCTCGAAGACGCCGCTAGCCGGAGGTGATGTAGATCATCACGCCGCCATCTTCGCCGGCAGCCGGCAAGATGAGGTACGGCCGATCATCCGGCAAGTCGACCTCGACGATCGGAGCGTCCGGGATCGCGAGTCCTTCGTCCACGATCGACCGAATCACCACCGCACACAGTACCGCGGCGGCTGCGAGGGGGACCAGGACCTTCCAGAGCGCGATCCTCGGCGCACCGGTCCCCAACGACCCCGTCCCCTGCGACCCCGTCCCCTGCGATGCCGTCCCGTGCGAGGCCGCCCCCGGCGGCGCCCATCCCGGGGTCGCCACCCGTGAGGCCGGTCCCCCCTGGGCTGCGCCGATCCCGGCATCGATCCCAAGACCGATCCGCTTCCACTCCAGTTCGGTGGGGAGGGGCACTCGCTCGTCCCGGAGCACGGCATCGAGGACAGGATCATCGAGGAGCGATTCCGCGAGGCTGGGGTCGGAGGCGAGGGCGTTCTCGAGGGCGCGGGACTCGAGCTCGCCGAGATCGCGATCGGCCCCTCGCTCGAGGAGGGCGCGGATCTCATCGCTGCTCATCCGATGCTCCTTTCCATCACTCGCCATGGTCATCGTCTTTCGCGGGCTTCTCGCGGGTCCGCTCCGGGCCACCCGGATCCCAATCCGGAGGAAGCTGCTCGCGGACTCTCCGACGGGCGTGGTAGAGGCGCGACATCACCGTGCCGACCGGGATCTCGAGCGTCTCGGCGATCTCCGAGTAGCCGAGGCCTTCGTAGGAGAAGAGCACGAAGACACTGCGATGCTTCTCTCCGAGGGCTGCGACCGCGGCCGCGACTCTCTCGCGAACCTCCTCTGCCTCGAGGGTCGCACCCGCCTTCTGGAACCGTCCGGTCGGCTGGTCGCCGCGCGGTTCGGTGAAGGTCTCATCGTACATCTGTTCCCGGCGGACCTTCCGCCGGCGGATCCGATCGATCGCGTAGTTCATCGCGATGCGATAGACCCAGGTGAAGAATCGGGCGCGGGGGTCGTATCGCCCGAGCGCCCGGTGGACCTTGATGAACACCTCCTGGGTCCCCTCGAGGGCATCTTCCCGATCGCGGAGGGTGCGGAAGAGCACTGCGAAGACCCGCTCCCGGTACTTCTCGTACAGGTTCGCGAAGCCACCCGGGTCACCGGCGAGGAAACGCCCGACGTTGCGCTGGTCCTCTTGCTCCGCCGGATCCTGCTCGCGTGGGAGTGGGGGAGTGCCGGTCGCGTCCCCAGTCTCCACGCTCGGCTTCTCGAGCGGCTCCGGGAACGTCTCGTCGCGGCGATGATTCATCGCGAGTCACCTTCCCGCAGGCGGGCGAGTTCCGCCTCGATCTCGGCGCGGACCACTCGTAGGGGCCGTCCTGTCTCCCGGGCGATCCGGAGCAGATCCTCGTGCTCCGGGCGTTCCGAGAGCAGCTCCCCGTCGAGCCAGGCGCGTTTGATCCGGACCGGGTGCCCCCGAAGGGTTGCTTCGGTCACCTCGCGGGGGAGTGCCTCCCGGGCGAGGGTGCGGCTGCGGACCCCGAGGGTCCCGGTCCACCGGAACATCGCCCGACGGAGGCGTTCGTCCTCGCCCGGATGACCGAGCACGGAGAGCAGAAGCCCCGGGCGCCCCTTTTTCTGGATCGTCGGGACCACCCAGGCATCGAGCGCTCCTTCCGCGAGGAGTGCATCGATCCAGTCGCCGGCATCTTCGCCGCTCGCCGTATCGAGATTGGTCTCGAGGAGCACGACCTCCTCGAGGGCGGATCGTCCGGCATCGGTCGTCCAGACCCGGAGCACGTTCGGTGGCTCATCCGGTGCGGATTCCCGAGATCCGGCCCCAGATCCACTGCCGATGAGTCTCCCGTTCACCCCGGCGCAGAAGCGATCGGCGAGCACGACGGCGAGCGCCGCGCCGGTCGGGGTGGTCACTTCGCGTCCGACCGGGAACGGATGAACTGGCACCCCCTCGAGGATTCGAAGCACTGCCGGAGCGGGAACGGCGAGCAACCCGTGGGCAGTCGAGACGGTGCCCGATCCGAGGGGAATGCTCGAACAGGTGATTTCGACCGGATCGAGTCGCTCGATCGCCAGGCAGACTCCGATCACATCGACCAGGCTGTCGATCGCTCCAATCTCGTGAAAATGCACCTCCTCGGGTGAGATGCCATGGACCGCCCCTTCCGCTTCCGCGAGCAGCCGGAAGGTCCGCCGGGCTCGATCGACCGCTCTCGACGGGAGGTCGGGGGTGTCGAGGAGGGACTCGATTTCTCGAATTCCGCGCCTCGGCGGCTCCTCTTCTCCCGACTCCACCCGAAAGGAGAGAGCTCGAATCGATCGGCGACTCACCGGGATCACTGTCGCGTGGAAGGGGGGGAGAACTGCCCGGAGCGGGCCGAGAACCGATTCCGGAGGGATCCCCAGGTCGAACAGGGCCGCTAGAACCATGTCCCCGGCGATTCCCCGATGGGCATCGAGGTGGAGACGGATCGCCCCAGCGTGCGGAGATCCCGGCCCCGTGCCCTGGTTCGTGACGTTCTGGGCGTGTTGACGCATCTGACCGCCCTGCTATAATCGCCGTACTCTGAAGCAACCGTCTCGACCAGCGCATCTTACGACGTTCGATCGGTCTTGCGAGCGGACCCGATGCGATAGGACGGTCTTTCGGACCTCGCCCTTTCGGACCTTGCCGGTAGCACGGGGAACGGGAGTCGGTGGAAACACCTCTCCCGGTGCTTGCCGCTGAGGAGTCTTTCCGGGGTCGAGGCTTCGGGGGCAGAAGCTTCCGGTGTCCGGTTCCTCTTGGGTAAGGGGCTTCCGAACTCGGGAGTGTGTGACGGAGCGTGCGGAGTCCAGTTGCGTCCTGTTGCGTCGCGGTCCCCCCCCGACGCGTCCCGCCCCTCACAACATGCGGGGGATCGGGAAATCGAAACACGGATCTAGATATTGCGACGACGGCCGGTGCCGTCGCCGCGACACGGAACATCGGAAGTCGACCCCCGCCGCACGGCGGGAGGGGCGCCTTGCCACTCCTACCGGTGGAGGCCCGATCGGAGCAATCCGATCGGCCGGGACCGGTCGAGGACGGGGAGTCCTGGCGTGGGAGCCGGGAGTCCGGCCGTGCCGGCGGAGCAGGCGGGCGATGAAGCCCGGAAAGGGATGCAGGTATGAAGCGGATCGCGCTGACCCGGATGACGCGAGGCACTCTCGCGGCCCTGGCGTTGAGCCTCGTCCTTGCGGCGGGGATCCATCTCTCCGCCCAGTCCGGGGCGATGCGCCCCGACGTCGAGAAGCTCCTCGACGAAGGGCTCAGTCTCTTCAAGCAGGACAATCTCGAAGGGGCACAACAGAAATTCGAGAAGGCCCTGATGCTCGACGTGACCTCCGAGGAGGCACTCGCGTGGGTCGAGAAGGTCGGCTACCACCAGTTGCTGGCGGCGATCGGTTCCGACAACGCGTCGATCGAGTCGCAGATGAACACGCTGCTCGAGCTGACAACCCGCGAGGTGCGGCAGCGGGAGAGGGACCCGCAGATGATCGAAGCCGCGCTCACCGCGATGTTCGGCGGTGGCGATCGCCTCGAACAGGAGCGAGCGCTCTACGCCGGGATCAACACCCACGGGGTGTACTTGCTGCCCGGACTCGTCGCGAGGACCGCCGAAGCGGACCAGCCCGTTCGGGTGCGCGCGATCATCATGATCACCAAGCTCTCCGATGACGCGGTGCTCCCGCTCTCTCGGGTCCTCCAATCCTCCACGATCCTTCAGGTCCAGGCTGCGATCGCTGCGCTCCAGCGTATCGGCAACCCGGCCGCGATCCCGAGCCTGCTGCGCACCGCGGAAATTCACCCGGACTCCCTGGTCCGCGAGTCCGCCCGCGATGCCGCCCGCGCCCTCGGCGCCGCCGGGGGGCTCAGCGCCTCGGACGCTCTGCTCGCCCAGGCGAACCGCTTCTACAACGACTCGAACTACATGACCCGGACCTACCACGATGCACTGGTCTGGGAGATCGACGGGGAGCAGCTCACGCACACCGATGTGGCGGAGTGGGCCCTCAACGAGTTGCGCGCCGATCAGCTGATCCGCGATGCGATCGCTCTCGATGGTTCGAACGTGCGGGCGCACGCACTCGACGCGTGCAACCGCATGGCTCGTTTCGCTGAGTACCGCGCGGTCCAGGACGTGATCGCGGATCGGGTCGGAAAGGGTGAACTCGAGGAGTCGCGCCTTGCCGAACTCCGCGGGCAAGAGCTCGAGATGGACAAGGTGAAGAGCGGCGCCTACGCGCTCTCCGACGCGACTCTGCTCGCCGCGCTCGACCTCGCACTCGAAGAGCGTCGTCCCGAGGTTGCGATCGAATTGCTCCAGGCTACTCGTTCCTTCATCACCCCGGGTACTCGCGCCGACGATGTCCCCGCCGCTCTCGGTCGGGCGCTCGGCTACGACCACCGCGGCGTCCGCTTCGCCGCGGCGGAGTGTATCTCCTACCTGAATCCGCGCGGATATGCGGACGGTGGGGAAGTGATCCGGAACCTCTCCGAGGGCGTGACCGAGGCGGGACGACGTGTCGCGCTGACGATCTTCCCCGAAGAGGATGACCAGCTGCACGTCCGCTCGCTCCTCGAGCGTGCGAACGTCGCAAGCTTCAATGACGAGACCGCGCTCGGCGGGCTCGAGCGCGCGCTGATGTTCCCGAAGGACCTGATCGTGGTCGCCCCCGGCCTGAAGGACATGCCGACCGCGGAGCTGATCCGTCGCTTCCGCGAGGACTACCGCACCAAGCACACCCCGATCCTGGTGATCTCCGATGAGAGTGAGTACACCGAGAACGAGGCGACCTACGGCTCGGCGGAGAACGGGATCCTCGTGGTGAATCGGTCGATCGAGCCGCTTCGCCTACGCGACGATCTGCTGGCTGGGGTCCTCGCCGACGAGGCGCGCGAGCGTGACACGATGATCGCCGCCCGCGCGGCAGAGACGCTCCGCTACCTTGCCGCCCGCGAGACTTCCTTCGACCTTTCGCTCGCACGCGACGCGCTGGTCGCGGCTCTCGAGAATCCCTCCGACACGGTTCGGATCCCCGCCTGCCGGGCGATCGCGAGCCTCGGTATTCTCCGCGCGGGCCCCGCACTCGTCCGGATCTGCCAGGAAGGGGAGGCGAATTCCCTCGACCTCCGGGTCGCTGCGCTCCAGACCATCGGTGACATCCACCGCGGGGGCGCCCAGATCGAGCCTGCTCTGATCGCGGTCCTCGACGCGGCGGTCGAGTCGAGCGAAGTGCAGCTCCAGCGCGCGGCGTCGCGCGCCAAGGGGATGATCGCGCCGGGAATATACCGCGAGAACTAGAGCCGAGATCACAGTGAGAACGTGGACCGGCCCGCGGGGATGACTCCCTGCGGGCCGGTTCTCATCTCACTTCTGGCGAGGGAATCTCGACAGGAACCACCGACCTGGGATGATCGGTTCTCCAACCCGAGAGGACGGAACTCAGTCCGATGGCCAAGGAGCAGCGCGAGGAGTGGCGCCGGGAGCAGGAGGACAGGATCGCGCTCATCGAACAGCGCGCACTGGACCGCGATCGCCGGCTCTCCCTCGCTGACGAGGTAGGTTCGACCGCCAGCGGCGCCCGAAACTTCGATCCCGGGGCTCCGAGCCGATTCCGAAAACTCCGCGCACTCTCGCGCTTCCTTCTCCTCTCGAGCTACTTGCTCCTCGGGCTGGTGATCGCAGGAATCGGGGTCACGCTCTGGCTCTGGCGCGAAGGGGTGATCGTGGAGCGGGGGATCCTGGCCCTCGCGGTCGCCGGTTGGCTGCTCGCGGGTGGGTTTCTCTACTCCCTCTTCAAGTTCCTCGGAGAGCTCGCCTGGTTGCTCGCCGATCTCGGCGACCACCAGAACGATGTGCGGAACCTGTTGATCGATCTGCGGGATGACCTGCACCGACGATGGAGTTCTGGCGGGGGCTAGGGGAGGGGACGAAAAACACGGGGCGAAGCCGGAATTCCGGCTTCGCCCCATGTTTCAGCTGCTCGGGCCCGAGGTCTTCGATCAGTCGACAAAGAAGAAGTCGAGCGCTCCCTTCGCGGAGTCGCCGAAGTCCTTGCCGAGATCGTCGCCGCCCTCGCGCGGCGGGCGGTTCTTGATCCCCTTGAAGATTTCCTCGAGCTTCTCGCTCGCCTCTTTTGCGTAGAGGCGGACCATTCCGATCGTCGTGCGCTCGTCGAAGACGGTCGCGAGGATCGTGCGGTCCCCGACCAGGGTCAGCTGGATGCTGTCCTTGCGCCCCTGGTGGAAGAGCACCGAGAACTCATCTTCACCGAGGAGCCGGGCCATCTCGCGGGTGGCGGCGTACGAACCCGCTACGAGGGCGGAGACGGACTGGAGATCGATGCCGGCGGTCGTTCCCGCCTTGGTCACCATGTGACCTTCCTTGTCGATGAGGATGTTGCACTTCGAGTCCGAGAGCTTCAGGAACTCGTTCAACACCTCATTGATCTTCTCTACGTCTTCTTTGTAGAAGACGACGCGCTTCTGTCTCAGATGATCACTGTCACTGACCACGGCTATCCTCCACGTTCCATCCTGATCTGATCGCCCCGGGCGGAGTCTGTTCGACGACGGCTAGCCGGCGAGCAACTCCCGCAGCTTGCCCGTGAAATGGAGGTAGGCGCCGGCACCAGCCAGGAGCACGAGGCCGCCGAACACTACCCAGCGCATTCCATTGGATTTCTTCTTCCGAGGGGGGACCTGGATCGCCGGACGGGCGACCCGCACTCCTCCCTGAATCGGCACCGCTTGCCCCCGGGCCCGCATCGGGACCTGATGTTGTGGGGCACTCGCCATCGCGGCTCGGGGTGCGTGCGTCGCGACCGCGGTCGGAGCCGATTGGGCGTATCCCACCGCCATGCCCCCGCCCGCGGCAACCGCGGCAGGAGCTGGCGCAGGCCGGCGCGAGACGACGCTGCCACCGCCGTGCTGGCGGTTGAGCGACTCGAGGACCATGCCGGCCAGGTGCTTGAGCGTCGGGAACACCCCGTGACCGTCGCGAGCGACCGCTTCGTAAGTGGGGCAGTTCCACTTGTTGAGCGCTTGGTTCATCTCCTCGACCGTGTAGATCTCGGGGAGATCACGCTTGTTGTACTGCAACACGATCTGGGTCGTCTCCGGGCTCATCCCGTACTCGCGGAGGTTCTCCGCGAGATTCTCGAGCGACTCCAGGTTCTCGGCCATCTTGCCTTTCTTGGAGTCCGCCACGAACACGACGCCGTCCGCGCCTTGCAGCACTAGTTTTCGCGTCGAGTTGTAGTAGACCTGGCCGGGCACTGTATAGATCTGGAACTTGGTCTTCATCCCCGCCACCTGACCAAGATTCAGGGGGAGGAAGTCGAAGAACAGCGTGCGGTCGCCCTCGGTCGCGATCGAGGTCAAGTCCCCGACGCTTCCCTGAGGCGCCTTGACGTGGACCACCTCTAGATTGGTGGTCTTCCCGCTGAGGCCAGGACCGTAGTACACGACCTTGCAGTTGACCTCTTTGAGGGCGAAGTTGATCTGTACCATCTGTTCCTCACTCCCTGCGATCCGGGTTCAGATCGCCGGGCTCGGGTCGGTGTTCTCTTGCTCAGGCCGAGAACTCGCAGCGATGCCGGAGCTTCCGGGCCATGCTGCGGATCTCGACCAAGTCGGTCTCCAACTTCAGATTCTTTTTTGTGACCACCACGAGATACGCCGGTCCGAGACTGAGGAAAATCAGCTTCCCCTTGTCCGCGGTCAGGACCATCTCTTCGGGGATCTCGCCGCAGAATTCGCGCAGACTGCGACGCAGCGTCATCACGAGTGAAGAGGAGAGCGCCGCCACGGCGTCCTCCTCGAGGTCCGGGCCGAGAGCGGCGGCGACCATGATCCCGTCGTCGGTGATCACCATGCTCCCCTGCACGCAGGGGACTTCGTTCAAGTTCTTGAGGAGGGTCTTCACCGGGTGGCTCCCTTCGTCTCTTCGAGGGAGTACTCGACCCGCTTGAAGGCCTGCTCGACATCGTTCTGTCTGGACGGACGCTCGCCGAAGTAGAAGCCGGTGAGCGAATCGCCGAGCGAAGTGATGATCACGAGTTGCTCCTCACCGCGCAGGAGCAAGCTTCCGAACTGGCCGAGTCCCATCCGCGATGAGTTCGACCGAACGGTGTCGGCGACAATGCCGAGTTCGTTGACCGCCGCCTCCGTGTACTCGTTGGAGCTGAATCCTGCGATCACCTGACGGTTCGCCCCGACCACCCAGACTCCGGTGGAGCCGTCGATGGTGCGGACGAACTCTTCGAGGTGACTCGGCAGGTCGGGAGGGACCTCGGAAACCGTAGCTTCTTCGGTCGATCCCGTATCTTTCGCGATCAATCGGCGTTCGTGGCGGAGGAACAGCTCCTGGACGTTCGAAGTGCCCTCTGGCTCGAGCTCGGATGCCCGGCGCTCGAGGATCTCCACCGTCTGGTCGGAGGGGTGCGCATCGGCGACCGGCGCGAGGAACCGCCGCGAGGCGTCCGGAGCGCGGAGGAGAACGAAGATCTCCGCCAGGGACAGTAGCGAGGTCGCGTGCCTCGGATCGAGTGCGCAGGCCTTCGAGAGGTATCTCAGGGAGTTCATGCCGTCGACCGTGCGGGAGACGTTGCGGAACCGCTCGAGGTAGAGCTGGCCGATGGCGCGATACCCGAACGGTGAGCGGGGGTCCGCCTGAATCGACATTCGGCCGTGCTCCAGGGCGGCGGCTTCGTCGCCGGCTCGCCGGGTGAGGTGGCTCACCCGGGCGTGGTTCTTGGCGTCCGGCTCCTGCTCCACGAGTTCCACCGCGGCGGGGACCTGCGGGAGCGCTTCTGCTCGCTCGGCGCTCGCCAGAAGCTCCGTGACCTCCCCGTCCTCGGGGAACCTGAGGACTCCGACTCGGAGGAGCGCAAGGGCGCGATCGCTCCGACCGGCGGTCAGCAACTGGCGGGCGACGCGAAGGAGCGGGGAGGTTCCGTGCTCGCGCAATAGGTCGCTCCCGCACATCTCGGCACTGGTGCGCCGGCGTCGGAAGAGGGTTGAGATCAGGCCCACGGGGTCACGCGCTCCCTTCGGGGTCGCGCGTCGCTCCGCCCCATGGCGGCTCGATTCGCGCGTGTCGAGGGTGACGGAGAAGAATACGATGCGTGTTCATCGCCCGGCAAACCCGCCCGGGGGGACGGGATCCGTCGCTCCCTCCCATCGGGAGCTATCTTCGCCCTCGAGTGGCAAGAGATGCAGGTTCGGCGATGCGTCCACGATGACGATGCGACGACCATCGCCGCCGATGGGAGCCCCCGAGGCGGCTCCGCAGCTGTAGCTCCAGCGGACCGATCCGTCCGACAATCGATGGACGAGAACTTCGCCGCTCAAGTCGATCGTGAGCACCCGATCCCCCACGATGCGGGGGGCTCTCCGGAAGCCGGGGTGTCCGGCGCTGGTCCAGAGAGACGTACCGTCCTCGAGACGTACCACGATGATGCTCCCCTCCCGGGTGACGACGCAGGCGCGCTCGCCGTCCACCTCGCACGATTCGATCGGTGGAGAGTCGAGAGGGATCGCCCAGGTGGAGGAGCCGTCGTTCATGGAGAGTGCGATGAGTCGGCGGTCGAGGGTGCCGACGAGCACCGTCTTGCCGGCCCCACCGACCGTGGTCGAGAGGCCGATCCCGAGATTCCGCTTCCAGAGTCGCTCTCCGTCATCGATGGCGAGGCAGAGCACGTCGCCGGAGTCCGCTCCGATGACGACTCGGTCGCCGATGAGGGAAGGAGCGCGGGCGCCGTCGACCATCAGCGGCGTCGACCAGAGGATCTTTCCGCGATCGACGTCGATGCCGTGGGCGATCCCCGTGCTCGTCACCACCACTGCGACGCCATCGGGATCGACCTCGGTGAGCCGGCCGCGGGGGAGCCCGCCGTCGGGGAGGGGGAGGCGGTAGACCAGGGCTCCGTCAGCGGCGTGCAAGCGGAGCACCGCACCGTCGGATCCGAAGATCAGGTCGCCGTTGCGGGCGACGAATCCGCCGACCACGTCGCCGAGTCCGCCGATCGGGAATCGCCACGCCTCCGTGCCCTCGAGTGAGCGCCAGGCGATGACGTTGCCGTCCCGTCCCCCGATGATCACGAGCGGGCCGAGGACGATGGGCTGGGCGTCGACCGCAGTGCCGGTTGCGCGACGCCACTCCGGGCGTTTCTGCAGATGTGCCGTCACCGAGAGGGTCTCCTTCGGATCGAGCACCTGTCGGAACGATTCGAATCCAGGAGCCTCAGCGCGCAGCTCGACGAGCTTGTCCCCCGGGACCCGAATGGCGAACGGTGGACCGACGACAGGTTGTCCATCCACGCGCACCGTGGCGTGGGGGGGGAGGACGTCGACGAGGAGCGGGAGTCGCACCTCTCGCGCAGCGGTCGAGTGCGGGTAGTCGGTGAGGAGTCGCTGGTAGATCATCCCGGCTTCGGCGAGTTCGCCCGCCCTCTCGAAGCGCACCGCCTCTTCGGCGAGTCCGGCGGCCTTCGTCAGGTACTCGCCGAGCTCTCGGCGTTCCGCCTGGATCCGCGGGCGGACCCCCGCAGGCAGAAGTGTGTCGTCCACGTTGCTCAAGTGCTCCAGTGCGGCCGCGTAGTCCCCTGAGGCGCGCAGCGATCGACCGATCGAGACAAATCGTTCGAACTCGAAGGTGTCGTTCTGTGGCGGCGGGATGACGTCGCCACCCGTTCCGGTCGGATCGGAGGGGTGAGGTGCGTCGACGAGTGCATCCCAGACCCGGTCGAGGTCGAGGGAGGCGAAGCTCCACGGCCACTCCTCGCGGAAGCGATCGAACTCCTCGTGGGCGGCCTCGAGCTCGCCGCCGGCGAGGAGTAGTTCGGCGACCGCCACGACTTCGCCACGGCGCTCGAACGCTTTCCATTCGTGGATTCCGACGGTTGCCACGCCGACGACGAGGAGCACCGCGGTGATGCGCGCGAAGGCGTTCCCCGAGCCGCGCTTCTCGCGACGTTCCGCGCCGACTCGCTTCAGCCACTTGTCGGCGGCACGCGGATCGAAACGGCGCAGCTTCTCAGCGACCCGGCGGACCACGGTACTGCGCGCCCCATCCGGGGATGTGCGCATCGCGTTCTCGTACGCCTCGGTGGCGCGGGTCGCCTGACCCTGCCGCGCGAGGAGGTCGCCGGCCTGCTCGTAGACCGGACTCTTCTCGGAAGCGTCCTCCGAGAGGCCGAGGAGGAACTCCGCGGCGCGCCCCTCCTGGCCGAGTTTCCCCGCCGCGTCGACGTACCCTCGCAGAAGACTGCTCAGGTCCCGCCCGTTCTCGGTCGAGGCGAGTTCGGAGAGGGCCCGCTCGTGCACGCTGAGGTCCCGGGGCGCCATCTCGAGCTGACGACGGACCAGTTGCTGATGCGCTTCGGTGTCGCCGCGACGACGGGCACCCTCAGCGAGCGCGTGGTAGTGCTCGACGAGCTCCCGGGCGTTCTCCTTCCTCTTCTCGAGGATGAAGACCAGTCGTCTCCGGATGTCGTCTTCCTGCGGATCCTCCTCGAGGATACTCCGGTAGATCTCCGCCATCCGGCCGCTCTGGCGGCGGTTCTTGAGCCGTTCCGCGAGCGCCTTCTTCTCGGTCAGGGCGACCGGGGCGACGAAGCCTCGCTCGAGCAGGGTGCGCAGGATCGAGAAGACGTAGAAGGCGGGGACCGGGGAGTCGTCGAGGACCGAGGTCAGCGGGTGTTCCCCGTCGAAGAGTCGCAGGAGCTGCTGCATTCGACCCGCGTCGGGGATCTCGGGGGTGGTGAAACCGGCGAGCTGATCCTGCCCCGCGATGATGCTGTAGATCTGGTGCGCGTGCGGGATCGCGTCGCGGATGCGGCACCACTCATCTTCGCGACGGGCGACCTCCATCAGGACGCCCTGCACCGGGAACTCCATCGAGTGGGTGATCTCGGTGTTGCTGAACAGCTGGCGCTCCGGCTCGATGCGCTTCACCTCGAAGCGATAGCGAGCACCGCGCCACTCGAAGATCTCGTAGATGCACTCGAGAACTTGCTCGCGTACCGGCCCGAGCACTTGTTCCGGGGTGAGCAGTTTGCACTGGAGGAGCGCGTCCCCTGGCGCGGCGGGTGCCGTCAACGCCGACAGGACGTTCTCGTACTCCTGGCGGGTGAGGATGCGGAGTCCGGCGAGGATGTTCTGCAGGGTCGGTGAACTCCCCGGCTTCTCTCCGATGAGCGAGACGTGACGGTCTCGCAGTGCGAAGAACCGCTCCATCCGCTGGAAGTAGACGGTGAGCACACCCTCCTGCTGACTCATCTCCAGAGTCTGGAAGAGACCCTGGAGCGGCAGGTTTCGGGTGTCACCTTGCAGCACTTGGAGGCTCCAACCCCGGTGGGGAGGAGGCGGATTCGCCGCCGTCCGGATTCCCGTGTACACACACTCGATGCCGGCAGCCGGGCGCACAACGTGCGGACCCTGGCATCGTGTGAAGACTACAATCCTGAGGGGGGAATCGTCGAATCGAGTCCGGTTCCGCCGTACCGGGCTACCCGGCGTGATGCATCAGAATCACCGTCACATCATCGGATGGCGGGGTTCCGTCGAGGTGGATCCGCCAGTCACCGAGGATCCCGGCGAGACACGCATCGTCCTCGGGTCGGCTCGCCCGGGCACACAAGGAGGCCGCGAGACGCTCGGGGCCGAATGCGCCCTTCTGCGGGTGCCACCCCTCGACCAGACCGTCGGTGTAGAGGAGCAGCCGCTCCCCGTGGCGAAACACGACCCGTTCGGTCTCGAGGTGGTCGCGGAAGAGGGACCCGGGGTCGAGTCCGAGGGCGATTCCCTCTGGGGCGAGCTCCACCGCGGTGCCTTCGGAGAGGAAGATCGGGCGACAGTGACCGGCCCGGACGAATCGGAACGCCCCGCTCGGGGTGTGGAGGATCCCGAAGACCGCGGTGACGAATGTGTTCTTCGGGAGACGCTCGCAGAGGGCTCGATTGAGAGTGAGCAGCATCGAGGCGGGGTCCCCGGCTCCGAACCGCCGGGCCTGCTGTCGCATCAACTCCCTGGTCGCCTGTGCCACCGGGCCGACGACGGGCCCGTGCCCCGACACATCCCCGATGAAGACGCCGAGGTGCTCGGAGTCGAAGGGGAGGAGGTCGTAGAAATCCCCGCCGATGTGGCCACGGGGGCGGGTGCACGCCGAGACCCGGACCACGGTCGGTCGCGCCCCCGGGAGAAGAGTCTGTAGGGCTGATCCGTGCGGTCTCGAGGACTCGTCGCGTTGCAAGACTGGTCCACCTCCCGTGGAGTCGGTACGCCGATGGAGATCACCGAGCGATCTTACTACTTCGGAAGCCGATCGTGAAACTCGGGAGCGATTGCAGATGCTATTCTTCATCAGCCGGAGGACTCGAGGGGGATACCGCGCGGCCGCGGCGTTTGCGGGGAAAGGTCTCGAGCTGCGATGAGTGCTCCCAGCCCACCCGCGCCGACCCTCTCGCGCCTCCTCGAGTTCACGTCCCTACTCCACTCTGCGGACACCTCGGGCGAGTACTTCGATATCTTGGGGAGTGCTCTCCCGGAGCTCTCCGGGTGCGAAGGATTCACCTGGCTCTCGCTCCAGGGGGGAGACGGAGTGATCGTCCACTCCACCGAAATCGCCGGGATCTCCGAGCGGTTGCACCCCCCCCGGATCAATTCTCGAACCCTCGCCGAGCTCCTCGGCCGCAGCTACGGCGCCTTCGGCGGTGATCGAGTGCTGCAGGTGGAGATCGAGGGACGGGACCTCCAGGTTCGTGAGATCTGGCGACTCCCCGGCGAGTCGGGTGCACTCGTCCTTCTCCACTCCTCGCACTCGGTCGATCCCCCGATCGAGGATGTCGAGGTGCAGCGCGCGATCCTCGCGGCCCTCGGACGGGCGTGGAAGCGCCTGCGGCGACTCTCCAGTGTGGAGGAGCGACTCGAGCACAGCGACGCAAAGCTGGGGGCGATCGGCGAGATCGGCGAGATGCTCGGCTCCCTCGAGGTCGAGGTCCTCCTCACCAAGCTGATGGAGCTCTCGCTCTACGTGGTCAAGGGTCAGGTCGGCTCGATCGTGCTCGCGGATGCGGCGGGGAATTACTCTTGCCCCGTCGAATGGGGGCTCCCTCTGACCACCACACACTGTTTTCGCGACACCGGTGGCCACGTGGTGTTCGAACGGGTCATCGAGACCGGCGAAGCGTTCCGCCACGGTCGGGGGGAGGGGACCGACGCGGTCCAAGTCGTCGGTGCGGAGGTGCGCGTCGACAGCTACCTCTGCATTCCCCTCACTTCGCAGAATCGCACGATCGGCGTGATCAACATCGTGAATTCGCTCGAGGCGGATGGCTTCTCCGGTCTCGACACCGAGGTCCTGCTGGCGATCTCCGGGCTCGCGGCGACGAGCATCGAGAACGCGATCCTGCACCGGGACTCACTCGAGAAGGAGCGCTTGCGCCAGAGCATGGCGATTGCGCGTGACATCCAGCAGCGTCTCTACCCCTCCGAGCCTCCCACCCTCGAGGAGGGCCTCGAGGTAGCGTGGCGCACCGAGCCGTGCGACGAGACCGGGGGGGACTACTTCGACTTCGTCGATACCCCGACCGGACTCGCGGTGGTGGTCGGCGATGTCTCCGGGCACGGCGTCGGCGCGGCGCTCCTGATGGCGTCGGCTCGGGCGGGGCTCCGTGCCGCGCTCTCGCGGGGGATTCCGATCGCCGAGGCGGTGGTGAGCCTCAATGACCAGCTCGATCGCGACACCGATCCCGACCAGTTCATGACGTTGCTCGTTCTCGCCTGGTCGCCGGGTGCGAAGTCCATCGATTTCGTGAACGCGGGGCACGACACCCCGTGCATCTTCCGGAAAGAGACCGGCCGAATCGAGACCCTCAGCGCCACCGGGATCCCGATCGGCCTCTTTCCCGGAGCCCAGTACGACACGGGGACATTCGATTCGCTCAGCTCGGGAGACGCGCTCCTGCTCACCACGGACGGAGTGTGGGAGGTCGCCGATCCCGCGGGTAGGATGCTCGGGAAACCGGTCCTGCTCGAGCTCTTTCGCGGCTTCGCGGGCTACCCTGCGGACCGGATCGCCGAGGAGATGCTGAAGGCGGTCGGGGACTACACCCACCACGCTCCCCCGCGCGACGACCGGACCCTCGTCGTGTTCCGGGCGCTCTAGTCGTTCGGGTCGCGATGCACGCATTGCACGCTTCGTCCGAGCTTCCTACGATCCCGGATCAGACACCGTGGGAGAAGGGAGCCCCGATGACGGACGAGAGTGCGAGCTCGACCCTCCATATCGAGTCGAGCGAACGAGATGCTGACCTCCTTTGGGCTTCCGGGTTTTGGGCGGGCGATCCATTCGTCTTCGCCGAGGTCGAGGGTCGCACTCACCTGCTGCTCTCCGATCTCGAACTCGGACGCGGGAAGAAGGAGTCGAAGGTCGACGAGATCCACTCCTTCTCCGCGATCGAGAAGTTGGTGAAAAAGGCGGAAGGGAGTGCACGAGTCGCGTACGAGGCGGTCGTCGATCACTTCCTGCGCGAACTCGGGGCGACCCGGCTGCGCGTCCCCGCGCGGTTCCCCCTGCAGATCGCCGATCGGTTGCGGGAACGCGGTTTCGAGATAGAAGCCGTCGCCGACCCCTTTTTCCGAGAGCGAGCGAAGAAGACTCCCGAGGAGATCGCCCATCTCGAGTCGATCCAGGCCATCACCGAGGAAGCGATGCGGTTTGCGATCGGGCAGATCCGAGAGTCGGAGGTGCGCGACGGTGAGTTGTGGCTCGACGGCGCGCCGCTCGCCGTCGATCGATTGAAGAGGCAGGTGAGCCTCTTCTGCCTCGAGAGAGGCGCGCTCCTCGGTCAACTCATCATCGCTCCGGGCGATCAGGGGTGCGATCCACACAATCTCGGCTCGGGGCCGATCCGGGCGGGGGAGACGATCATCATCGACATTTTCCCCCGCGACCTCAGTTCCCGGTACTGGGGCGACATGACCCGGACCGTGGTGAAGGGCGAAGCGAGCCCCGAGGTTTGTCAGCTCCACGCCACAGTTCGGGATGCTCAGGAGCTGGCGATCGAGCTGATCGCGCCGGGCGTGACGGGAGAAGCGGTCCACACCCGAGTCCAAGAGGTGTTCGAGTCGGCTGGATTCCGAACCGAACTGCTCGGCGGCGATTGGGTGGGTTTCTTCCACGGAACCGGCCACGGGGTCGGGCTCGACATTCACGAACCGCCCCGGTTGGCGATCCACGGTCCGGTACTCGAGGAAGGGATGGTCGTGACCGTCGAGCCTGGACTCTACTACCCCGGGCTAGGCGGCTGCCGGATCGAGGACATCGTGGTGGTGACCGCGGACGGGTGCCGGAACCTGAATCGCGCCTCCAAGAATCTCGAGGTCTGAGCTCGATGCCCCGCAACCCGTCGCTCGCAGAGATCTTCCACGAGGGGACGAAGTACCGGGAGGAGACGATCCGGTCGCTCCCTCCCCCGGACATCTCTGCGCAGCCGCAACCCTACAAGGACTACCACTGCGAGGAGCCGATCGACCTGGTCCCCGATCTCCCTTTCGAGGAGTTTCCACTCGGGCCGGGCCCGCATCAGCGGCCGCTGGACTCCGCACTGTTGCCGCCGATCGTGGGCCGCCTCTCGCGGCTGCTCTTCTACACGGGCGGTGCGACCGGAGTGAGTCGCGCGGAGGAGGGGATTCACCTCTTTCGGGCGGCACCATCCGCCGGAGCGCTCTACCCGACAGAAATCTACATCGTTCCCGGACCCGGTTCCGGTCTCACCAGCGCGGTCTACGACTACGCGGTCCACCGGCATCAGCTGGTTCCGGTTTTCGAGGACGAGGTTTTCGAGGAGATCGCGGCCTCCTGCTGGGACTCACCCGCCTTCGCCGTGGCGGAGGCGGTCGTGATTCTCACCGGGGTCTACGCCCGCTCGAGCTGGCGCTACCACGATCGTGCGTACCGGCGAGTCCTCCTCGACACCGGCCACATCCTCGGGAATCTCAGTCTCGCCGCGGAGTCGGAGGGTTGGCGCGCGGCCCCTGTGGCTGGATTCGAGGACGAGCGCCTCTCGCGGCTCCTCTTCCTCGATCCTGCCGAGGAGGGGGTCCTTGTCGTGGTCCCTCTCGTTCCAGAGAACGCGGTCGATTCCGGGGGCGCCATGCTCGGGCCGGTTCGCCGGTCCCCGATCTCGTCGGGGCCCGTGGCAGAGGGGGAGTCTCTCCTCCACGCCTGTCACCGAGGAGCGATGATCGAGCGCGACGACCCGGTCCACGCGACCGGCCAGCTGCCCTGGCCGCCGCCCGAGGAGGAGGAGCGTCGAGCCCCGATCACCCTCGCAAAGCTCTTTCCTGGGCTGGGAGGGGGTTTTCGCGACACCGTGCTGCAGCGCCGATCCACCCGAGCCTTCACCGGAGGAGTGATCTCCCAGGATGCCCTTTCCGCGATCCTCGACCATGGTCATCGGGTTGCATCCCCGGGCCCCGTCCGGCTTCTTCAAGCTCCGGAGCGGATCGCTTCACACTTGATCATCTCACGCGTATCGGGGCTCGAGCCGGGGGTGTACCGATATCTCCCCGACGAGCACGAGATCCTGCTGGTGCGGCCCGGGGACTTCCATCGGAAGTTGGGGGAATCCGCTCTCGGGCAGGCCCTCGCTGCAGATGCGGCCGCAGTCTTGGTGCACTCTGCCGATCTCGCCGCCGCGATCGGCACCTACGGCGACCGGGCCTACCGATATCTCCACCTCGATGCCGGCGTGATGGGGCAATACGTCAATCTGGCCGCGGTTCATCTCGGGATTGGGGTCTCGGGGATCGGCGGATTCTTCGACGATGCGGTCAATCGCATCCTCGCCCTCCCCGAAGCGCATGCGGTTCTTTATCTGACCGCCCTCGGTGAGCCCGCGCCTGGGGGGTAGCCTCCGCAGGGGGCGACATCCCGGCGTTCCTGCCCCTGGATCGGTCCTCAGCTCGGGTTTTCCTGATTTTTTTTTTTGGAGTCACCCCGGTCCGGGGAGCACCACACGCCGACCCGGATTTCCGGGGCATACGCAAAGGGGTCGAGATGACCCACTGTTCCGGCCCATCGCCCGCGAGCCCAGAAAACATAAGGCCTAGAGCCCGATCGACGTCTGGACCGGTGAAGGAACCTCGAGGTCGTGACGGGCTTCCCGAAGGCCGATGGACGAGGGCCTCGCCCCTCGGGAGCGCCCCAAGTGTGCTTCAGAGGTCGCAGAAATCGTCCGATGGGGTCTTTACACCGATTCGCGATCGCTCTTAGCTATGGGCGTCCCGGGTTCGGTCGGGGGGAATCATTGCTGGTGCCGAACACGTGATTTGCGCCGCGAAGGGAACAGGAGAATACTGACCTGGACACGACTTGCACCGGTTGGTGCCTGCGAGGACAGGGAAGGGAGAGAGCGATCATGCTCAGGGGAATGGTCTGTAGCGGCCTCGTGGCCCTCTTCGTGGTGGTGCCCATGTCGTCTGGTTGGGCGCAGGACGGTGATGGTGGCGGTGGCCCCGATATGGGCGGGGATGTACGCCTCCGTGCCGAGTACAAGAGTCCGTTCGACTACATCCAGACGGATGGGGGCGAACCGACCGGGGATGACGGGACCTTCATGCGGACCCGCGTCTATCTCGACTGGGAACTCGCCAACAACATCGGCGTCTTCCTGCAGATTCAAGATTCGCGGGTCTGGGGCGCTGACAGTTCGACCGCGAGCCCCGATCTCGACATGCGGCAGGCATACTTGACCTTGAGCGATCTGCAGTCGATGGAGCATCTGAGCTTCCTCGGCGACAACGATCTCGACCTGACCATCGGTCGCATGCACATCCCGACCCTGGGAGACGGGTACATCCTCTCGGGGAACGATTGGAACAACAACGGTCCCAGTTCCTGGGATGGCCTGTGGATCGATTCCACGTTCGGGGGCGAGGATCTGCAGTTCGACGTCGACCTGTGGTACTCCGACATCGCGAACTCCGATCCGAACGTCACCGGCCCGGTCGGCCCCAACGAGGGCGCGGTCTGGTGGGGGCTCCAGGTCGGGACCGATAGCCTCCCCTGGGTGGACGGCGACGTCTACTTTTGGAGCGTCGACGGCGACTTCGGCTCCTTCATGGATTTGAAGATGAAGATCTACGGGATTCGCCTGGAGTCGGACATCCCCGAGGACACGCTCGATGGCCTGTCGCTCTTCCTCGAGTACGCGGCGGAGACTGGCGAGCTGAGTTCGACCGTGGACCTCGATGCGAGTTTCATGATGGTCCGCGGTGAGTACGCGCTCCCCTTCGGCGAGAGCCTGAACCCGATGGTCGGCCTCGGCATCAGCGTGGCGTCTGGCGACAGCAACGGCCTTGCGGGGGGGGACTCCGATACCTGGATCTCTCCGTTCGCCGAGTACCACTCGATCCTCGGTCACTACGATCTGGTCGCCAACAGCAACGTCCAGGACATTTTCTTCACCTTTCAAGCGACCGTGATCGAGGCGGTCGATGCCCACCTCGACGTCCACATCCTCACGCTCGACGAGGACACCGACGGTCTCTACACCACCACCGGCTTCAACGGCGGAGCGGTCACCGATGACGACATCGGCACAGAGATCGACCTCTACGCGATCTGGAACTGCGGGTCGAACCTGACTTTCCAGGCAGGCTGGTCGTACTTGATGGTGGGTGACGCGACGGAACAGTCGACCCCGACCGGCACTTTCGACGACGACGGTCACTTTTTCTACCTGCAGATGAGCGTTCCCTTCGGGCACAGCGACGAGGATGAGGGGTAGCACTCCATTCACATGGGTGAGCCGGATCTCATCGGATGAGGACGAGGCGGGCGGGACCCCGGTGCTGGGGCTCCGCCCGCCTCTTTTTTCGGCGGTGACGGTGCGAAGAAGAGCCGCGAGGGCGTGCTTCACGGAACGCCGTGCGGACAGGGGGAAGGTGAATATGCGCTGGGGAATGCTGCTGGGGCTGGCCGTGCTCGTGCTTTCGGTCAGCGTGCCGACCACCGACACTCGAGCGGACGAGGGCGACCCGCCAGAGATGGGCGGGGACGTTCGGATTCGAACCGAGTACCGAAGTCCATTCGACTACATCACGACCGACGGAGGCGATCCGACCGGGGACGACGGGACCTTCGCCCGGACGCGGCTGCACTTCTGGTGGGAGCCGAGAGAGGACATCGGGGTCTTCGTCCAGGCTCAGGACTCGCGGACTTGGGGCTTCGACTCGATCACGACCGCCGACCCCGACATCGACATGAAGCAAGTGTACCTGCAGCTCGACAACGTGCAGCAACATCACGGTCTGACTTGGCTCGGCTCGAACGATGTCGACGTGAAGATCGGACGGATCGTGCTGCCGACGTTCGGGGACGGGTACATCCTCGCGGCCAACGACTGGGCCAATCTCGGCCCCAGCGCTTTCGATGGGATCTGGTTCGACGCGAGCGTCGGGAGCGAGGAGCTTGCAGTCGACATCGACTTTCTCTACGCAGATCTCGTCAATACCGATCCGTACGTCAGCGGACCGATCGGGCCCGCCGAGGGCACCGTCCTCTGGGGGGCGAACATCGGGATCGATGACGTGGACTGGATTGCCGGCGAGGTCTACGCCTGGTTCTTCGACGGCCCCAAGGACATGGATGAGCAGTTCTACGGATTCCGCATCCGCTCGAACGCGCCGGAGGAGAGCGCGCTGAGAGACCTCTTGGTCGTCTTCGAGTATGCCCTCGATACGGGGGAGCGGGGCGCAGTCGACGTCGACGCGAACTTCTGGGTGCTCCGAGGCGAGTATGCGATCCCGGTCGATGGGTTGAACCCCGTCATCGGGGTCGGCATGAGCCACACCACGGGATCCCCATCGACTGCGAGCGACAACGAGACCTGGGTGTCCCCGCTCGACTGGAACCACGCCCGCCTCGGGCACTACGACCTGCAGGACAACAGCAACGTCGATGACTTCTTCATCACCACGCAAATCACGCCGTTCGGCGGCTTCGAGGTGCACCTCGACTACCACATTCTCACGCTCGATGAAGAATTCGACGGGTGGTACACACTCGCTGCCGGGACGGCTGGAGCAGGCGGCACGATCACCGACGACGACGTCGGGAGCGAGATCGACCTCTACGCCATGTGGTCGGTCGCCGAGAATCTCGAGATGCAATTCGGCTGGAGCATCTTCATGCCGGGGGACGCCGTCGAGCAGGCCGCGGGGGGCGGATTCGACGACGGAGGAAACTTCTTCTACGTCCAGCTCATGGTGCCGTTCGGAGCGCCGGCGAAGTGAACCGGTAGAGTCGTTCCGAGAGATGCGACAGGCACGGCTGCGTGAGGCAGTCGTGCCTGTCTTGTTTTTGTGATGAACCTCGGCGCAGTCTACTTGCCGAGGAGCGAGATGAACGCCTCGAGGATCCGGGGGTCGAACTCTTCCCGCATCTCGGTTTGCATATGACGGAGTGCATCGTAGCTCGACAACGCCTCACGGCTCGACCGGCCGGTCGTGAGCGTGTTGAACGCCTCGACGATGCCAGCGATACGGACCGTCATAGGAAGCTCCGCGCCTTGCAACCCCTGGGGGTATCCGGAGCCGTCGAGTCGCTCGTGGTGGCCGAAGATCACCACTCGGGCGGAGTCGGGGACACCGTCGATTCCGTCGAGAGACTCGAGACCCAGCGCTGGATGCCGCTTGATGAGGCTCCACTCGTCGAAGCTCAACGGGCCCTCCTTGAAAAGGAGGGTCTGCGGGACCTGCAGCATGCCGATGTCCATCAACAGGAGCCCGACGCCGAATCCCTCGAGCTCCTCGCCGGAGAACGCGTGGAGCTGTTGTGCGAGGCCGAGACCGTACTGACACACGTTGAGGCAGTGGGTGTGGAGGCTCGGGTCCTCCGCCATCTGGTTCATCAGCGCGTGGAGGGTCTGTTTCCCGCCGTTCTGGAATCGGATCGACTCGGCGACGACATTCTGCGCCAGTTGCACGTTCTCCGCTTCGATCGGTGAAGCGACGATCCGGCGACTGAGCTCCTCCGTGGACTGGTACAGCACCGCGGACCGGTCGGTGAGTGGCAGCGCACTATCCGCGAGGACCTGCTGGATGTTCTCGGTGAGATACTCCCAATACTTCGGAACTTGGTCCGAGGAGATGTGAAGGTACTCTAGACCGTTCTCGAGCAAGGCCTGGCGTTGAGTGATGGTGAACGCGAGGTTCTCTCTCCGGTAGACCAAGTATTCCCCGTCGATCTTCGTGTGAAGGACGAAGGGGAGGATCGAGTCGACGCGAAGGGTGCGCACGCGGATCGGGCGGTGGCCCGCGGGCCCGTCGCTGGTTGCGGTCGGGAACTGTCGCTGTGACGCGATGGACATCCGGGGATCGCCCTTCCCAGCCACGAATTGCGGCATCGAAGAGTAGCCCGCTCTGGCGCAAACCGTCGACCGGACCTGGAGATCGGACGGACCTGGAAACCGGCAGGAACTGCCACCGCCGGCGATCCTCGCCACCCCCTCAGGGGCTGGATCTGTCTAGGACGCCGTTCCGGGCCCCTTTCGTAACTTCGAGCATTGGCGAAGCCGTTGCATTCTCCTGTCGCATTCGCCCTTTGAATCGCGACTGCGATGGGAAAGGAGAGACGATGGCCAGTGTGACTCCCCCTGCTTCACCCATGCTCCCCGTCGGGGCAAGCCTGGGCTCCATGGCGAGGGGCAGGACCGCACCCACCGCCACACCGGTGGGTGCCCGCGGTCGAGGGATGGGATTCGGTCCCCGGACGACGACCGCCCAGCCACCCGCTCCTGGTGGGGCGTCGGTCACCCACCGGGCGATGAAGAAACCGCCGACCGCGGCAGTACCCCAACCGGCTCCCTCTCCCACCTTCCAAATGGGAGATGTCGACCACGATGGAAAGGTCGACGCATCGGATGGGCACGCTCTGCTCTCGTACCTCTTCTCTGGCGGGGCGACCCCGGCTGGACTCACCGACGCGGACTACAACGGTGATGGTGCGATCGACATTGCGGATGCGATACAGATCATCGCCTCCGATCCGAACTTCAGTCCGCCGAAGGAGAGCGCACCGCCTCCACCGCCTCCCGCGACCTCCCCGTTCCAGACCCAGCGGGCCCGGATCGGCTACCACAAGGTCGTGGGACTCCCCGGCCTACCCATTCGACCCTGAGCGACCCTGCGAGCGGCGGAGCCCGCAGGTAGGGGATGCGAGAGACACCGACGGCACGGGGCACCCGAGGGTGCTCCGTACTCCTGGGCGGGCCCTTGGGCCCGCCCATTTTCGTCTTCTCGCGTGAGCTCGCTGGGCTGGCTCGATCCCGACCTCCCTCGGGACCGGAGGGTGAGTAGACCCTGTGGTATGATGGGTCCCCGCTGCCGCTCCCCCGGAGGTTTCCATGATGCCGTCGCTGCCCCCAGGTCGGGTCCCGCAAAACCCTCCCACGAATTCTGCTGCCGAGAGTCGTCCCGCCGCGAAGCCGGGGCTCCTCTCCTGGCGCCGATTCCTCATCGAGACGGTGGTCGTGTTCGGGCTGGCGATTCCGCTCGCCCTGGGCCTCCACACCTTCGTCACCCAGGTCTACGCGATCAGTGGCAGCTCGATGGAGCCGACTCTGCACGACGGCGAGCGGGTCGTGATCGACAAGCTCGGCCCCACATTCTCCGACCTCGAGTCCGGGGAGATCGTGATCTTCACCTCGCCTCTCGATCCCTCGAAGAACTTGGTGAAGCGGGTCATCGGGGTGGCGGGGGACAAGATCTCGCTGCGCGGAGACCGCGTCTTCCTGAACGAGAAGCCCCTCCCGGAAGCGTATGCGCTGCGCGGCCTCTACCAGCAGGACGATGAGCGGATCGTGCCCCCGGGCCACATTTTCGTGCTCGGCGACAACCGCCCCCAGAGCAAGGACAGCCGCCACTTCGGAGCGGTGGAATGCAAAGCAGTTCGAGGCAGGGTGCTGTTTCGGTTGTGGCCGTTGGATGTGATCACGGCGTTCTGAGAAGGGCGACGGTCAGAGTCAGCAGAGTCAGTGCCGCATCAATCCACCGCGGCCTTCTCCTCCTCCTTCAACCACCCCCGCCACGCCGCAGCATCTGCGGGCAGGTCCTGGCGGGTGAGGCGTTTCAGCTCTCGATGTGCGGTGTTCGTCACTTGCGCGTCCTGACTCTCGAGGGCACGGATCAGGATCTGAATCGCATCCTTGTGGCGCAGGGCGGGCTGGACCCTCTGGAGTGCGCGCGACAGTGTGGCTTGACGCATTCGAGTCACTCCGCCGAGGACGTGTTCCGACAAGACTCCGAGCAGCGCGAGGCCGGCCGCCACCTGGAGCACCCGCCCCTCTCCCCACACACTGTCGATTCGCTCCGCCCACCGCAGTCCAGGGATGAGCAGCGCCATCGCCAGAATGACGAGTGACAGCAGATAGAACGCGCGCGCGGCGCGCATCATGGCTGAGACCATGCCGCCTGGCTTTCAGTGTTTGAAGTGCCTCTCGCCGGTGAACAGCATCGCCATCCCGGCCTTGTTCGCAGCTTCGATGACCGCCGCGTCGCGCTTCGATCCGCCCGGTTGGATCACCGCGGTGATCCCCGCCGCCGCAGCCGCCTCGACTCCATCCGAGAACGGGAAGAAAGCGTCCGAGGCGAGCGCTGATCCGTTGGCCCGCTCCCCTGCCTTGCGACAGGCGATCTCGACAGAGTCGACTCGACTCGGCTGACCCGCTCCCACTCCGACGACCGCCCGAGCGCGTGCGAGGAGGATGCCGTTCGAGCGCACGTGGGGGAGGACCCGCCAGCCGAAGCGAAGATCGGCCAGCTCTTCCTCGGTCGGCGCGCGTTCGGTGACCACCTCGAACTCGCGGGGATCCCGTCGCAGACGATCCTTGTCCTGGACCAACAGCGCGCCGGGGATCGATCGGATCTCCCGAACCCGGTCGGCCCCTGCTCCGATCCCTCCTTCGAGAATTCGGCAGTTGCGCCCCCACTTCGCGCCGTCACGGATCATTTCGACCGCACCATCGAGAAAACGCGGGGCGTGGATGACTTCGAAGAAATGCTCCGGGCTGGAGATCCGCCCCGCGAGCTCCGCATCGAGAGGTTCGGAGAACGCGACGATCCCTCCGAATGCCGAGAGCGGGTCGCCGGCGAGGGCGGCCTCGAACGCCTCGGCGAGGGTCTCCCGTTCCGCCGCTCCGCAGGGGAGGCAATGCTTGACGACCACGGCGGCGGGGCCTTCGAGACCCGTGGCGCACTCGATCGCGGTGGCGGCGTCGAGCAGGTTGTTGTAGCTGAGCGCCTTTCCACCGTGGAGCGTCATCGCAGGCATACGGATCGGATCGGAGTCTGTGCGCGTGTACCAAGCGGCGGGTTGATGCGGATTCTCCCCGTACCGGAGGTCGTGCACCTTGCGCCATTGTTCGGTCCGTATCGCCGGGAAGTCTCCCTCGAGGATCGTCCCAAAGTGGTTCGAGATCGCGGCGTCGTAGGCCGCGGTGCGACGAAACGCTCGGAGCGAGAGGCGTCGGCGGGTTTCCGCGGTGAGGGCGCCGCCGTTCTGCTCGAGCTCTGCGAGGATCGGTCCGTATTGCTCGGGGTCGATGATCACCCCGACGTAGGCGTGATTCTTGGCGGCGGCGCGGATCATCGTCGGGCCGCCGATATCGATCTCCTCCACCAGCTGGTCCGGCCCGAGGCCATCCTCCACCCGCCGTTCGAACGGGTACAGATTCACCACGACCAGGTCGATCGGTTCGATTCCCGCATCGGCGCACTCGGCTCGGTCCCCCGGCTCGTCGCGCCGGGCGAGGATCCCGCCGTGGATCTTCGGGTGCAGGGTCTTCACGCGCCCGCCGAGGATCTCCGCGGACCCGGTGTACTCGGCGACCTCGCGCACCGGGACCCCGGCCTCACGCAAGGTGCGGGCAGTTCCTCCGGTCGAGAGAATTTCGATTCCACGGCGAACCAGTGCGGCGGCAAAGTCGGTGATCCCCGACTTGTCCGAGACTGCGATCAGGGCGCGCTCGATAATGTCGCTCAGCTGAGCCTCCTGTCGACAAAGATGCTGTTCCCAGGGATCGCTTTTGCCATCTTCTTGGTCTCGGCCGCGACCTGGGCGACCTTCCTCACATCGTGCATCCCCTCGCGTCTGTTGTGCACCACGGCGATCGAGGCGCTCAGGAGGGGGACGAGTTTCTTCACCCCAGCTCGATCGGTGATCTCGACCTCGCCGGCTGCGAGCTGTGCATCGACGTAGAACCGCCTGATCCCCTCGGAGAAGTACTGGTGGATCGCCGCCCCCATCTCATCGATCCGATCGTAGGGGAGCAGCAGCACGAAGTCGTCTCCACCGACGTGGCTGATGAAGCACTCCTCGAAGGAGAAGTCCTTTCCATAGTCGATCAGCGCCTCCGCCATCAGCAGGATCACCTCGTCGCCGGCGTCGAACCCGTGCAGATCGTTGAACGCCTTGAAGTGATCGAGGTCGATGTACGCCATCGCGAAGAGGTCCCCTTTCGCCAGTCGACTCTCCATCTCGCGCTTCAGCGCAAAGTTCCCGGGGAGCCTCGAGAGCGGATTCACGTCGCGGGCGACCTGGCTGCGCACGTGGATCGAGGCGACCCGGGTCCGGAGCTCGGCGGGGGAGAAGGGTTTGGTGATGAAGTCGTCCGCTCCCTCTCGGAAGCAATCGAGGAGCACGGTCTCTTCGGTCCGCGCGGTCAGGACCAGGATCGGCGTCCCCATTCCGGTGAAGGTGCGGCGGACCCTCCGGATCAGTTCGATGCCATCCATCACGGGCATCATCAGGTCGGTCACGATGAAGTCGGGGTGGAACTCCTGGAAGAGCCGGAATCCGACGAGCCCATTCTCGCCGTCCGCGACCACGGCCGAGTTCCGAAATGTGTTGCGGAGGAGCAGACGGATCGCCGGGTCATCATCGACGACCAACACTCGCCCCGGGAGCTCGGCCTCGCAGATGTCGGGCACGGGGGACGCGGGCATGCGCGGCTACCTCTCGCGGGGGGCCGTGGCTAGTCACCGTCCGCGAGTCGGTTCTCGGCGGCGCCGTCGGAGATCGTGCGCGCATTATTCGGGAAGCACGGCGAAGAATCGAGCCTCGCGACTGAATCATGCTCCGCCGCGGGTGTCTTGGTACGATCGCCGGGAGGAGGCCCGGTGCGAGAGCTCTTGTGGAACGCGCAGACCCGACGGATCGAGATCCGATTTCCCTTCGATCAGGGCCTCGTGGCGGTCGTGCGGGATCTCCCCGGGCGACAGTGGCACCCGGACGAGAAGAGTTGGAGCGTTCCTCGAGATGCGCTCCATGAGGTCGCCCGCCGGCTCCTCCCACACGGTTTTGCGCCTTCGGACGAGGTGCTGGGGTTGCTCGAGGATCCGGAGGGATCGGAGCTGCCGGCCGCCCCGACGGTCGTCGCCCCGCGGCTCTCGCCCGCCGTTGACGCGGTCGGAGAAGACCCTGCTGACCCCGAGGAGGAGACGTGGAGCGTCTCCGCCCTGAACGAGCGGGCCCGCGCGATCCTGCACGATCGACTCCCCTTCCCGTTCTGGGTGGTGGGTGAGGTGGTCGGGTTCGACCGGAACGCCCACAAGTCGCACGTCTTCTTCACCCTCGCCGAGAAGGAGGAGGGGGACGATGCGCCGCGGGCGACCGTGACCGCGGTCCTCTTCGCCGGCGCCCGCCCGCAGATCGAGAAGACCCTCGCGCGGGCGGGGGGCGAAATGAGGCTGTGCGACGGCGTCCGGGTCCGCATGCGGGGACACGTCGACCTCTATCCCCGGACCGGCTCCTTCCAGCTGGTCGTCGAGGCGATCGACCCGACGTTCACCCTCGGAGAGATCGCTCTGCGTCGCGAGCGGATTCTCCGGCAGGTGCGGCAGGCAGGTCTCGCCGAGCGGAACCTCTCGCTCCCGTTCCCAGTCCCGCCGCTCCGGATCGCTCTCTGCACCAGCCTGGGGAGCGACGCGTACAACGACTTCCTGAACGAACTCGCTCGATCGGGGTACGCGTTCGTCGTCACCGTCGCCGATGTGCACGTCCAGGGGGAGAAACTCGAGCCGGAGCTCCTCGCCTCTCTCGCCCGATTCGATCGCGATCACGATCTGTTCGATGTCTGCGTGATCACCCGCGGTGGGGGATCACCCACCGACCTGATGGGGTTCGACACTCCCGAGATCGCCTTCGCGGTCGCACGCCACCCCCTCAAGGTGGTCATCGGGATCGGCCACCACCGCGATCGCTCGGTTCTCGACGAGATCGCCCATTCCGAGAAGACTCCCACCGCAGCGGCTGCGCAGCTCGTCGGGCTCTGCGCCAGGGCGGAGGAGTCGCTCGCCCGAGTGGCCGATCGTCTCGGGAGACTCCTCGGCGAGTCGACCGCATCAGAACGCTCCCGTGACCTCCTCTGGCGGGAACGGCTCCTCCGGCGGATGCGGGATCGCACCCTTGGGGAGACCGCTGCCCACGGACGGTTCCGGGAGCAGCTCCTGCGACGGAGCGGTCACGCGCTCCGGGCGGCGGAGCTTCGCCTCCGCGAGCGCGGGCTCCGGGTCGCCGCCGGCCTCGCCGTGCGACTCTCCACCGCCCGAGCCCGCCTCGACCGCGATCGCGACCGGCTCCCTCGGGCCGCGCAGCACGCCCTTCGATTCACCGGAGAACATCTCGCGGTGCTCGCCGAGAAGGTGTCGGGGCGCGACCCGCAGCGGGTCCTCTCCCGGGGGTTCGCGTGGCTCCGGCGTCCGGACGGGGGCACCGTCTCCAGAGTTGCGGGCCTCCGGCGGGGCGACGCCATTGTCGCGCAGCTCCGAGATGGAGCCGTGAACGTTCAGGTGGAGTCGGTGGAGCCCCAGCCGGAGCAGTCCGCCGAGGGGACCGGGCTGGGGGAATCTGCCAAATAGGCAGGAATGGCGAGCTCGATCCGCCCTCAACGACCCTTCCCGTCTGTCGGGCGCCAATATGGCAGTTTCGAACACCGGCGCGACCATCCTAAGTCACCATAATTGAAGAAGTTAAGCTGGTCTTGCGGTTGGCCCCGCCCTTGCCTGTCCCCTCCCCACTCGAACCCAGAAGGGAGTGCACTGATGGACCTCAGCCGATTCACCCAGAAGTCCGTCGAGGCGGTCCAGGACGCCCAGAAACTGGCGCTACGCCGCGGACACGCCGAGGTCGACGACCCCCACCTCGCCGCCGCCCTGCTCGCCGAGGAGAGCGGAGTCGTCCGTCGCCTGCTCACTGGTGCCCGGGTCGACGCCACCCGCCTCGAGGGCGCCCTCGACGAAGAACTCCGCCGTCGTCCGCGTGTGAGCAGTTCCAGTACGGAGGCAGGCAAGATCTACGTGACACCCCGGTTTCAGCGGGTGCTCGTCGCCGCCGAGGATGAGATGAGGCGGCTCCGCGACGAGTACGTCTCGGTCGAACACCTCCTCCTCGCCCTTGCGGAGGATCGGGAGAGCGCCGGTCGGTTCCTCGCAGAAGCGGGGTTCGACCGCAAAGGATTTCTCGCAGCCCTCGAATCGGTTCGCGGCGGGGAACGGGTCACCAGTGCCACTCCGGAGGGGTCGTGGGAGGCGCTCTCCAAGTACGGCGTCGACCTGGTCGACCTGGCGAGGCGCGGCAAGCTCGATCCGGTGATCGGACGCGACTCCGAGATCCGGCGCGTGATCCGCATCCTCAGCCGCAAGACGAAGAACAACCCCGTGCTGATCGGTGAGCCTGGAGTCGGGAAGACCGCGATCGTCGAGGGACTCGCGCAGCGCATCGTCCGCGGCGACGTTCCCGAGTGGCTGAAGGACCGCGCCCTGTTCTCGCTCGACATGGGCGCGCTGATGGCCGGCGCCAAGTACCGCGGCGAATTCGAGGAGCGTCTCAAGGCGGTCCTCGGCGAGATCGCCCGCAGCGAAGGCAGAGTGCTCCTCTTCATCGACGAGATCCACACGATCGTCGGCGCCGGGAAGACCGAAGGCTCCTCCGACGCCGGGAACATGCTCAAGCCGATGCTCGCGCGGGGCGAACTGCACTGCATCGGCGCGACGACCCTCGACGAGCACCGGAAGTACATCGAGAAGGACGCCGCCCTCGAGCGGCGCTTCCAACCCGTGATGATCGATGAACCCAGTGTCGAGGACACGATTTCGATCCTGCGTGGCCTGCGCGAGCGCTTCGAAATCCACCACGGCATCCGCATCGCGGACACCGCACTGGTGGCCGCGGCGGTCATGTCGGATCGCTACATCAGCGATCGGTTCCTCCCCGACAAGGCCATCGATCTCGTCGACGAAGCGGGCGCGATGATCCGCACCGAGATCGACTCGATGCCGGCCGAACTCGACGAGGTCACTCGGCGTGTCATGCAGCTCGAGATCGAGGAAGCTGCCCTCAAGCGGGAGAAAGGCCGCGCAAGTAAGGAGCGGTTGGTGGCCCTGCGCCGCGAGTTGGCGGACCGCCGCGAGTCGGCGACCACCATGAAAGCGCAGTGGGACGCCGAGAAGGGCGCCATCGACAAGGTGCGCCAGCTGCGCAGCGAGATCGAGCAACTGCGCCAAGAGCTCTCGGTCGCCGAGCGCGACTACGACTTGAATCGCGCCGCCGAGCTGCGTCACGGCCGACTGCCCGAACTCGAGGCTCAGCTGAGCGAGCAGGAGCGAGCAATCGATGAGACCGAGAGCCGGCTACTGCGCGAGGAGGTCACCGAAGAGGAAGTGGCGGAGATCGTCGCCCGCTGGACCGGCATCCCAGTCACCCGCCTGGTCGAAGGCGAGCGCGAGAAGCTCCTGCGCCTCGACCAGATTCTGCATGAGCGCATCATCGGCCAGGACGAGGCCGTGCAGTCCGTGGCCGACGCGGTGATCCGGGCGCGCTCGGGGATCAAGGATCCGCGCCGGCCGATCGGCTCTTTCCTTTTCCTCGGCCCCACGGGTGTCGGCAAGACCGAGCTCGCCAAGGCCCTGGCAGCGGCGCTCTTTGATTCGGAACAGAACATGGTTCGCATCGAC
>JAQBGV010000190.1:0-8868 GCA_032128395.1 Planctomycetota bacterium
CGCAGCAGGGAAAGACCCCTCGATCACTCTTTCACGTGGGAGCGTTCGTCGCGATGCAACAGGCTGAGGATCTCCAGGACCCTCCGCTCGGACAGGTATGTGAGATCGACGAGAATCTCCCCGAGGAACCGGTGCGGCTTGCCGGTGACCTCGAGGCGCGCCTGCACGGTCAAGGCCTCGTACAGCTGGGCGGTCGTGACATAGCCCAGCTCGAAGGCGACCTCGCCGAACAGTCTGGACTCATCACTCATGGTCACTCGTCCTCCATCCGACTCATCCCCCAGCCGACCGTTTCTCCGGCGGGACCGCATTGTAATCATGATCGGGGCCCGGGGGCCACCCTAGCGGCCCATGAAGAAAGTGCCTCCAAACTGAGGCATCCAGTTTCCAGGTCCGGGATCTGCCTAGACGCGGGTGTACCGACCCCTACCGCCTGCTTGCCTGGGATCGCTGGCCCTCCTTGAGAGCGTGCAGGCGATCGGCCAGTTGAAGGATCCGGTCCCGGTCCACCACTTGTTCGCGCAGAGATTTGGGGATCGACGTCACCCCGTTGAACGCCCCGCTGATCCCTCCTCCGATCGCCGCGATCGTGTCGACGTCGCCGCCGGAACGCAGGCAACCTCCGACCGTCTCGACCCAGTCGTCCGGGTATCGCAGGAACCAGTAGAACGCGGTCATCACGCTCGGGATGACGAAAGGGCTGACCCGATCGTGTGGTGCGAGTCCGGCGTCGTCGAAACCAAGGCTCGCGATCACGCGCACCGACTCCGACTCGCTCCTGGAGAGGAGCGCGGGCAACGACTCGACGTGCCGCGCGAAGGCAGGGGCGATCGGAGCCATCGCCCCGGAGACGTCATCGATCCATTCGCCGAGGATGATCTCGCGACGGGTCAGGCCGTGTGCGACCGCGACCGCGACGCCCACCGCACCTGCGACCGCGCGGGGATCACGGTGCGTGATCTCTGCCGCGAGAGTCGTCTCCTCGAGGAGGCGCTCCGGCTCATCGTAGTTCCAGAGTCCGAACGGCGAGACCCGTTTCGCAGCGCCGTTTCCAGCTCGTCCAACTTCGCAGCCGCTCGTCCGCCAATCGGCGGTGCGATCGACGAGTCGTTCGATCGCCTCGGAGCAGCCGGGAGAACGACCGATGATCCGGTTCTCCCGCCAGAGGGGGAGGAAGGATTCGACGAGGGAGGGACCGCTGAATCCCTTCGCGGCGAGGAGAGCCTCGACGGTGGCGAGAGTCATCTGAGTGTCGTCGGAGAACTGACCAGGGGGGAAGTAGCCGCTGCGGTGGGCCTCGAAGGCGGTCATCGCATCCGGGCCGAGAGCCGCCATGAACGACTGGTCGAACCTTCGAACGGGAACCCGAGCGCATCCCCGACCGCGATCCCGAGAAGGGTGCCGCGGAATCGTGCGCGCAGCATCGACTTGAGAGAGGGCTCAGCCATCGAAAGCTTCCCCCATTTCCTCGCTGTCCCCGCCCTCTGCCGTCGCACCCTCCGGAACGGAGCCCGCCGTCCGGAACGCCGCGAGAGTACGGGGGGGGCGCCTCTTCCGGAAGATCGGCCGCGGGTCTCGCCACCACCCCAGCCCGAGACCAGCGCTGATCGCGCTTCCGGCGCTGGCCACCCCCGCGTCCGCGGCGATCCGGAGCGTGCCGGGACAAGCATCGAGATCGGGCTCCAGCTCCGCGCCCCAATCGAGGACGACGCCCTCACTCTCGGCGTGGACGCTGCCAGTCCTCGGATCCCAACCGGAGGGATCACGCCGGTGCAGGAAAACACCGTCCAGAGCGGTCGGGACAGAATCGGTGGTCCACTGGTCCGGAGGCGGACCGACTTCGAAGCGCTCCACCCCTTCCGGGAGGAGGCGAACCACCGATCGGCCCGGCTCCGGCGGCGCTGCGAACAGGAGTCGAGTGTTGAGAGGATCCCCGCCCCCGCAGACCCAGGTCCCGCGCCGGAGCCCCGTGCGCTCGATCGTCTCCTCGGCGACGACCGACACACGCTGCGATGCGGGGAAGATCGGCGGGAGTTGTGACGGGAGGAGGCCGACCTTCTCGAGGGATGGTGTGCTCCAACTCGCCGGGTCTTTCGGGGAGCGGATGTGCCCACCCGACCAGGCGAAATCGAGATCGGTCCCCAGTCCCCCCGAAAGTCGGAAGCGGAGGAACCCGACCATATCGAGGACCGCACCGACCCGCCGGCATGCGTTCGGAGACTCTCCGAGGAGGGCGGCGAGGGCGTCCCACGGTCGCCCGTAGTACTTCGCAGGATCGACCTCTCCCCAGGAGATCTCCCGGGGAGGGATCGGAACGAAGTCCGCGTCGAGGAGGATCAGTGCGGGGGGCGCGGTCACCCCGATCGCGGAGACATCCGCGGGTCGAAATGCGCCGTGCCGCACGGCGTCGACCAGGAGTTCGCTGAGGGCGCGGTGCCGCTCTTCGGGGTGGGTTTCCCACCAGAGTTCGATCGGGGTGGCGAGGGGCTCCTCACGCCGGGCGAGGACCTGCGCCTGGCGGCCGACGACCACCAGTCGCACCCATGCACCGCTGAATTCGACGCCGAGGAGGATGCTCACCGCTCCGGTATCCCGTCGAGATCCACCCTGACGCTCCGTTCCGCCGCGAGTTCTGACAAGGTCTTCCCGGCGGGATTCTACCCGCATCGCCACGGAAGCTCGGCACAATCGTGACCTCGAGCCGCCGGAAGACGGGTGGATCTCGTCCGGTGTCGACTCTGCCGCACCGCCTGGGCATCATCCTCTCGCGATGAGCCCCACGGGAGGAAGACACACCCCTTGGAACGGATCCGAAAAGCGCTCGAGCGGCGACCACCCCGCCGCATTCTCGTCGTCCGCCTCAGCGCGCTCGGCGACGTGCTCCATTGCCTCCCCGCTCTCACAGCGCTCCGAATGACCTTTCCGGAGGCTCGGATCGGTTGGGTGACCGAGAGTCTCAGCGCCTCGCTGCTCGAGGGTCATCCGGACCTCGAGCGCGTCATTCGGTTTCCAAGGAAAGAGATCGCCCGAGATCTCCCCCGAGTGCGCACGGGGGTCGCCGCATTCGAACGAGCAGAACAGTTCGTCTCCGAGCTCCGTCTTCACGCGTACGACCTCCTCCTCGAGTTCCAGGGAAACCTCCGCTCCGCGGCGATCGCTGCGCTAGCCCGCGCTCAGATCCGCGTCGGTCACCACCGACGGGAGACGAAGGAATTTCCCTGGCTCGTCCGGGCATCGCGTCCCCGGACCCCGGCGGGGGAGGTCCACCAGGTCGAGAAGAACCTCTTCCTGATCCGCGCCCTCGGCTACCGAGGATCGGTGACGGCGGGAAGGCTCCCCGCCTACACCGCAGAAGTTTGCAGGATCGGCGCTGCCCTCGATCTCGGAAGAGGAGCACCGACGATCCTCCATCCGTTCGTCAGCGCGTTCGGTCGCTTCAAGGAGTGGCCCGAAGAGCGCTTCGCCCAGCTCGCCCGTGGCCTCGCCGAGCGCGGGCATCGCGTCCTCTTGACCGCCGCGCTCGAGGACCGGCCCCGTCGGGATCGAATCCTCGCCCTCGCAGGAGATGCCGCTCTGGCGGCACCCGAAACCGCTTCGGTTCGAGAGCTCGCCGCCCTCCTCCGACTCGCACGTCTCGTCGTCGCGGCGGACACCGGTCCCCTGCACATCGCGGCGGCGGCGGGTGTCCCCGTGGTGGGCCTCTTCGGTCCGAAGGACCCAAAGCGCTACGGCCCCTTCGGCGACGGTACGGCGGTGCTCCGCGGCATCGTCCCGTGCTCTCCTTGCCGCCTCCGACGTTGCGACCACGCGATCTGCATGCAGGCGATTGCGGTCAGTGATGTCCTCGCGGCGTGCGAGGCGACGGTCGGCGTGCCCATTCCTGCGGCGGGCGGCTGAGAATGGTCCGGCGGACATCCCTCGGTCTGGCGAAGCGCCTCCTTCTCGGCCTAGGACTCCCCTGCTACCGGGCCTGGATGGTGAGCTGCCGAGTCCGGTGGGATCTGACGGAACCGACCGGAGATCGCATCGCCAACGGCGAGCCGATCATCTACGCCCTTTGGCACGAGGCCCTACTTCCGACCCCGTGGACCCACCGCAATCTCGGATTGGTGGCGATCGTCAGTCGTCACCAGGATGGAGAGATCGTCGCTCGAATCCTCGAGAGTCATGGCTTCGGGACTGCCCGCGGCTCGACCACCCGCGGTGGGACGACAGCTCTGCGCCAGATGATCGACGCTATCGAGTCCGGTCACTCACTCGCAATCACTCCCGATGGCCCGCGGGGCCCTCGCCGGAAGCTGCAACCCGGCGTCGTCGAGATCGCGATGCGCAGCGGGGCGCCCGTGGTCCCAGCGGGGATCCTGTTCCGCCCGACGCACCGTTTCCGATCGTGGGATCGAATGGCTCTACCGTGGCCGCGAGCCAAGGGAGTCATCCACTACGGAGATCCGCTATGGGTGCCTGAGGATGGGGACCTCATCGCAGAGGTCGCGCGAATCCAGAGCGCCCTCGATCAGGTCACGACAGACGTCGAAGAGCGATTCGAAGACCTGTGGAGGGCAGGAAACGCCCGGCGCCCCTACATTCAGGAGTGAAGGACGTGCGGGAGTGAAGGACGTGCGGGAGTGAAGGGCGTGCGGGAGTGAAGGGCGCGCGGTACCTCCGAACGCTCTGCTATTTCCTCATCGCGATATAGTCCACGTGACATGTGAGCTTCTGTCCACCCTGGAACTGGATCCGGAAGTCGCGGACCCGTTCCCACGAGGCGTCCCCCTGAACGATGAACTGCTTCAGCGGGATCTCGATCCGCTTCCACCCCGTATGCCCCTTCATCTGCTTGATGAAAGCATTGTCGATCGATTCACCTCGGAGCCCAGACGCCTTCCCCGGAACGTAGAAGACCACCTGATACGGTGCGCTCCGCTTGTCGAAGTGCAGCCAGAACGTCACGGCACCGTTCTCGTAGGATTTTAGGTCCTTGGGGATCTCCTTCACCTTCAGTTCGAAGTTCTCGCGGTCGACCTCCCAGCGAAGTGCCCTCTTCCCCTGGCGGACGAACTCCGGGTCTTCGATGAACGTCTTCCCAAACTTCTCGCTGTACCGACCGCTCGCGGTGTCGAAGTCCTCCATCACAGCAAACAGTCGTCTTTCGAGTTCCGCGACGAACTTCCCGTACTGCTCACCGATCGGGGTGTTGAGATACTTGCGAAGGTTCTCCTCGGCGTGTTTGTGGGCCGCCGCCGACTCCCCCTGAAGGTCCAATTTCTCGAGCTCGACGAGTTCGTTTCCCCCCTCCGAGCCCACCATCCACCGTTCGACCTCCATCTTGGTGACGCGGTCGGTGGCATGTTTCCGAGCAGACTTCATCGCGTCGTACGCTTCCTTGAACTTCTTCTCCTCGAAGAATCCCTTCCCTTGGTCGAAGTGGGTCTGCCCCTCGGGACTCTTGAAGGAGAGCGTCACTTCGTCCGCTGGGGCGCCGCCGAGATGACTGACGGTGATGATCAACCCGATCGCGAGCACAGCATGGCGCATCTGCGTTCTCCTTCCTGAAGAGAGGCCCCCGGAGGGCGGCGGGATTGTAACCGATCCTCTGCTGCAGCCGCGACGCAGGAGCGCGGCCAGATCCAGCCGCGCGGTCAGCGGGTTCTCCCCCGGAACTCTCGGTCTCTGCGACGGCTCGCCCGGTATTCGAGGCGGTCCGGGGTGGTCCGCCAGCGGCGGTGTAGCCAGACCCACTGGGTCGGGTCGGAGCGGATGCGTCGCTCGATCTCCCGAGACCACCACTCGGTGAGAGCGCGCACCGGATCTTGCGCACGCCGGCAACGATCCAGGTCGGCGGGCTCGCTGATCTGGATCCGGATCCGATCTCCTGCACGATGGAGGGTCGCTACCAGGAGCGGAGCGCCGGTCCGCAGCGCGAGTTCGGCGGGAGCGGTGGTCGTGTACGCCGGGCGTCCGAGGAAATCGACGAAGATCCCATCCTGAAGTTGCTTGTAGTCCTGATCGGGGAGCACCCCGAGGGCACCCCCTCGGCGGAGCAGTCGGATGACCGGGGTGAGAGAATCCTCCTGGTACTGCACTCGGATCCCGATCCGCCGTCGGATCGTCTCGAGGATCCGCTGATACCCCTCGTGCTCATACCGCCTCGCGATGCAGAGCGCGTTCCCTCCGCACGCGCGGGAGAACAGAGCCGCGGTGAGTTCCCAGTGTCCGAAGTGAGCGCTGACCCCGATCATCCCCCGCCCGCCGGCGAGCGCGTTCTCGATGAGGGTCTCGAACCTCTCGAGACCCTCGAACTCCACTTCGGCGAGGGTGCGCTCGATCCCCCACCGCTGGAAGACGAGAAGTTCACACACCTGAGAGGCGAGAGTCGGCAAATTCGCACGAGCGATCCGCCGCAGGGCCAGTTCCGACCGGGTCGCATCGAACGCCGCTGCGAGGTGTTCCCGCGTCCGCTGTCGCGACGCGGGTGAGACCCAGTTCCCTATCCTCCCGATCCCCGTCCCGATCGCGCGCGCGACCGGGAGGGGGAGCCTCGAGAGGGCCGCGACCAACGCGGAGGCGGTTCCCGACTGCAGCGATCGTCTGAGCCGCTTCCCCGCCGAGGACACGGCGCCGCCTCCCATTTCGCGTTCGAGTTGCCGGTCGAATCCCCGCTTCGTCGAGTTATATCGAAATCGACCCCATCGACGAGCGGGTTCTCGGTCGGATAGCATCGCCCGGGGAGTTTCCGAGCAGGAAGTGGGAGTCGCGTGCGCATCCCGATCTACCTCGATCACAACTCCACTACTCCAGTCGATCCGCGGGTGCTCGAGGCGATGCTCCCCTACTTCGGGCAAATCTTCGGGAACGCCGCCTCGAAGACCCACTCCTTTGGTTGGAAGGCGAACGAGGGGGTGGAGGAGGCGCGCGGGCGGGTCGCCGCCCTCGTGAGAGCTCGGGCGCGAGAGATCGTGTTCACGAGCGGCGCGACCGAATCGAACAACCTCGCCTTGTTCGGGGTCGCCGCCCGCCGGAACGCACCTGGGGAGATCATCACCGGGCAGACGGAGCACCGCGCCGTGCTCGACCCATGCCGCGAGCTCGAGAGGCGGGGGTGGACGATCCACCGCCTCGCCCCCGATTCCGAAGGCCGGATCTCCGCGGCTCAGGTCGAGGCGGCGATTACGAAACGCACCGCGCTGGTCTCGCTGATGGCGGCGAACAACGAGACCGGGGTCCTCCACCCTCTCGCCGAGATCGGGCGGGTGACCCGTTCCGCCGGAGTGCTCCTCCACTCCGATGCGGCACAAGCAGTCGGGAAGATCGCGATCGACGTCGGGGCACTCGGGGTCGACCTCCTGTCGGTCTCCGCCCACAAGCTCTACGGCCCCAAGGGAATCGGCGCTCTCTTCGTTCGGAGTCGCCCACGGGTCTCGATCGCACCGATCCAGTTCGGCGGAGGACACGAGTCCGGTCTTCGCTCCGGAACCACCCCGGTTCCCCTCGCGGTGGGATTCGGGGCGGCTGCAGCCCTCGCCGAGGAACATCTGGAAGCGGAGACTTCGCGGCTCATCGAACTCACAGAGCGATTGTGGCGGAAGATCTCCGAACGGATTCCCACCGCGGTCCGACACGGAGGCGCCGCCGAAACACTGCCCGGGACGGTGAACATCGGATTCCCCGGGATCGAGGCGGAGGCGCTCCTCCTCGGAGTCCCGGAAGTGGCGCTCTCGAGTGGCTCCGCCTGTACATCGGCCGAACTCGAGCCGAGTCACGTGCTCCGCGCGATGGGGGTACCCGCGGCGCTCGCCCACGGATCGATCCGATTCGGCCTGGGACGGTCCACTCGCCCGGAGGAGGTCGAATTCGCGGCGGAACGCGTCGCCGCCGTCGTCGACCGGTTGCTGGGCTGATCCGGTGTCCCCCGGCCGGGAGGGTGTTATGCTGGAAACAGAACCGGGGCGCCGCCCCAGAATCGGAGTCCGCAAGATGATCGATGTCACTCAGTCCGCCGGGCGCGAGATCGCGAAGCTGATCGAAGCGGAGGGCCCGGGCGAAAAAGGGGGTCTCCGGCTCCTCGTCAAGGGTGGTGGCTGCTCCGGCATGCTCTACGACATGAAGATCGTCGGAGAGCCGGAGGAGAAGGACAAGATCTTCGAAGTCGAGGGAGTGAGGGTCTTCATCGACCCGAAGAGCTACCTGTTCCTGAACGGCATCGTCGTCGACTTCAAGGAGAGCATGATGGGACGCGGGTTCGTCTTCGAAAACCCGAATGCATCCACCAGCTGCGGATGCGGCACCTCTTTTTCAGTCTGAGAGTACGCTCGCACTCCGAGACCCTGCCCCCAAGATTCTACTCAGCTCGCGAAGACGTCGCCCAGCATCGACGCGGGATCGGGCGGCGGCGCGTGGGTCCTGCTCTCCAAGGCTCGGTCCGCGGCTGCCTCCACCTCTTCGGTGACCTCTCTCTCAAAGCGGGCGAGTTTTTTCTCGGCGTCGCCGCCGATGAGGTGGGGTGCGCCCTCGAGGAACTCCTCGAAGCAGCCGATCGGATCTCGCTTTCCCCAGTCGGCGAATGTCTTCTCGTCGAAGAGGCGGCGCGCCTCTGCCTCGTCGTGCGTGGCGTGCCCGCCGAGTCGGAAGGTGCGCGCGAGGACGATCACCGGTCCCTCCCCCTTGCGACAGAGATCTCGCGCCTCGGAGACGGCGCGGTGCACGTCGAGCACGTGATTCCCATCGCAAACGAGACCGGGGATCCCATATCCCGCTGCCAGTCCATCGAGCGCGGACCTGAAGCGATCCGAGCGTGACGTTCCCAGGGCGACGAGGTTGTCCTGCACGATGACCACGAGAGGAAGCGCTCGGGCCGCCGCGAGGGAGAGC
>JAQBGV010000191.1:0-5000 GCA_032128395.1 Planctomycetota bacterium
CCCCCCCGGCCGACCGCAACCACCCCCTCGCGGTCGACTCCGGAACCCCCAGTTCCATTGCTGTTCGAATACTCCCCGTTGCCTGAACGAGGTTCTTCAGGCGGTGATCATACTTCTGCTGAACTCGAGCTGGATTGGTCACGCCCTGATGATACTGCTGCCCCCCAACGTCTTGCCCCCCCCGGTGCTGGAGGCGATCTGTCGAGGTGGTATCATTCGCGGGAACTCGCGGAAATAGTCCAATAGGTGGTGAGAAGCAGCTCGGTAGCCGATCAACAGCATGCGGAAGTACGTACCTGGTGGGATCGACGGTCGACCCTGGTCAGAGTAGAAGGGTCGACAGAGGTCTTCGCAGAACTGGTCGAAGTCGGCCTTCCGAAGTACTCGTTGGAGAGCCTCATAAAACGGGTGCCCCGGCGATTTCGGAAGATCGTCCGCGGTGAGCCAGAGCTCTTGCTCCCGGGGATCACGGTTGCTGCCCAATGCCATGCACGCGCCTCCTCTGCTCGGAGACCATTGCATCAAATTTCCAGGGCTTTTTCAACGGCCTGCTAGGAATACACGACCCCTCGCGAGCATAGCTCGCGAGGGGCACCGGTCCGGATGCGAAGACGAGCTTGGCTGCGGATGCCGCTCCGCTCCTCAAACTGGTCACCGACTCAGGGCCGAAGCTGCTCCCCTTCTCCCCCGAGGGCACCGGGGTCTATTCCGTAACCGACGCCACGCTCGAGGGCGAACCGATCGGTCGGATCGAGATGAAGATCGGCGGGCTGCGCTATCAGCCGGACCTGCCGAAGGATCATGGTCATTAGGCCTGGATGACTCTGCTGATTCGTCCTCATGGGCAGGTCGTCCGCGTGCACGAGAGTGGATTCCCTGCCGAGCTCCCGCACACCGGGGGACCTCCCGGAGGAGGGGTTCCGCCGAAGAGATAGCCGAGGATCGCGATCGGGTCGGCGACGTCGATCCCTCCCGAGCCGTTGAAGTCGAACGCCGCCAGGCAATTCGTCTCGAGCGGCGCGACGAAGAGGTGCGCGATCAACGCAATCGGGTCAGCGAGGTCGAGGCTCAGGTCCCCGTTCACATCACCGGGCAGGTGTTGTGCGATGGGGATGTTCCCCTGGTGGTAGAACATCGACTTCTTGGCATCGTGCCCCCACATCGGCCACTCGCAGGAGACCGGCCCGCCGGTCGGGTTCGGCTCGTCCCAGGCGTGGATCATCCCTCCATACGCAGTGAGCACCTCGAGGTCGTTGTCGCCATCGAGGTCGCCGAGGGCGGTGGTGTGGAACTGGTTCCCGGCGATCGCTCCGAGGTACTTCGGCCAGCCGGGGAGGTCCTCGAGGGTCTGGTGGTCGAGGAGGTGGATCCACACCGCGGTGTCGCTCCCCACCTTCAGAGAGATCGCGCAGATCTCCTGGTCCCCATCCCCGTCGGTGTCCCCGAGCGTGATCCCGTCGTAGAGCCAGTAGTCGGCCGGGTCGCTCTCCGCGAGCAACAACCCCTGCGCGCTGAAGACCCGGAGGCGCTCCCCCGGCATGACGATCTCGAGCGTGCCGTTGCCATCGACGTCGCCGCACGCCCCCGGTCGGCTCGCGAACGGCGCGGGGACCGCGGGGAAGTACACCGACCCGTCGAGCCCGAAGCCGTGCAGGTCCATGAACCCGGCGCCGAACACCTCGCACTCGAGGTTACCGGAGAGGTCTGCCATCATCGGATGGGTGAGCTGCTGCCAGGAGTAGTGGAACGGGGGGACCGCCGGCCAGCCGTCGGGGATCGTCCCGTCCGCGCGCATCACGTAGCACGGGCTCGGGATCAGGAAGGGCCCGTCGCGCATGTAGAGCCCGACCATGATGTCGGTCATGCCGTCGAAATCGATGTCGCCGGCGCCGAGGCTGGTCCAGAAGAGGGACTCGGTGGGAGAGAGCGTGATCGGGAGGACCCTCGGCCAGCCGGGGAGGGGGGTTCCGTCATCGTCGATGCCGTAGACCATGTGGTCATCGACGAGGCTCAGTGCGAGGAAGTCATCATCTCCGTCGCCGTCGAGGTCGGCGAGGGCGATCGAAGGCTGGCCCAGACTGAGGTGCTGGGAAAGGGTGATCGGCCAACCCGCCTTTTGAACGCCAGAGGCCGAGATGGCGCCGTAGGTCGTTCCGGCCAGCTTGAACACAATGTCCTTCTCGCCATCGCCATCGAGATCACCGACGAGTGGCAGATCCTGTCCCGCGAGAAGATAAGGCCAGGGCGCTGACTCCGTACCATCTCCGTTGAAGACGTGCAGGCCCCCGGTTGCGATCACCTCCGGTTCCGGATCATCGTCGACGTTCGCCAGGGTGAACCGATTGCTCCCTATTGAGACGGGCCAGCCGGTCTGGTAGTCCGCAGCGAAGGCGAAGGAACAGACCAAGATGACAAAGGATGAGACCGCGACTCTCGGGATCATGGTCCACATCCGATGCAGGTCTCGAAGGGGATAGTGTTCGGAGGGCCGGGAACCGTCGGATCGAAACCACAGCCAGGGAACGGGGCGGGGGGCGCCGGACCCTGGTTGAAGAGGTAGCTGAGCACGGTGACCGCGTCCGCGACGTTGAACACCTGGTCGTCGTTCGCGTCGGCCGAGAGGACGCAGTTGGGCAAGGGGATGGCCAAGAACAGCGCATTCTGAATCGCGACGTAGTCGGCGATGTTCACGGTGGCGTCCCCGTTCGCGTCCCCCCTCACGAATGGCAGGTGCACGAACTCGTCCGCTCCGCGGTCGATCGTGGCACCGATCCCCCAGGGATCGCCATCGATGTCGGAGCCGGTGAAGAGTGGTACCGATGGGTCTCCCAGGTCGATGGCGGACACCGAGTCCTCCGTGAGGTGCGCATCGTAGGGTGACCCCGCCATCAGGTTGGGATCGACCGCGAAGGAGTTCGGGCCGAAGAGGTCCTGCCCCGCCGCTGTACAGCTTCCCGAAATCTGGTAGTCCTCGAGGACGGAGTACTTCCACCCATCGGGAGGTCCGATCCCCTGATTCCCACACTCACCGAACCATTCCACGGCAAGGCCTGTGGGTTCAGTGTTGTCCCAGACGATGGAGTTCGCGGCCGGTACGTATGGAGTGATCAACAGGTGCAGTTGTTGCCCGGCGTGGAGGTACACCCCGGAGCCGATCGGCGTGACGCCGGAGCGGAAGTCCAGCCCATTTCCTGAGACGGTATTGTTGGAGATGCGTGGGAACAACTGCGGATCGCTCTCATCGAAGAAGAATCCGGCGTCGATCCCGGCTCCGCGGGCGACCGCCTTGTTGCCCACGACTCGGTTCCCCTCGATCCGAGGCTGTAGGATGCCGTTCGAGTAGAACAGATTGATGAAGGCACCCCCACCGACTTCCGCAGGCGCGGGACCAGGCAGAAACCCCGGAGAATCAGCGACCGACGCGCTGTTCCCAGAGATCAGACAATTGATGATTCGGAGATCACGGACGTAGCCGGGATCCCCGACCGCCCCACCCAGGAAGATCCCTCCCCCTTGGTACGAGAAATTCGGATCGGTCTGCGGACATGCTGGGGGACACGTCTCAGGGAGATACGCATCGTTGTCGCGGATCTCGCACGCTTCGATGTGGAGCAGGGTCTCGTCCGGTCGGTCGACGAAGACTGGATCGAGATAGCTCGCGTAAATCCCTCCCCCACGGATCCCATCGTTCTCGTACACCCAGTTCCGGCACAGCGTGTAGTGACCCCGTTCGAGAAACATCCCCCCACCGAATCGCGGGAGGGTGGCACTCCCCGAGACCAGGAATCGGTTGCCGTGGATCCAGTTGTTCGCGAGGAAGACCCACGAGTCGGTGCACAGGATGGCCGCTCCCCGGGCGCGGGCCACGTTCCCCGAGAATTCGTTGAAGATGACCTCCACGTCCTCCGAGTTCTGCACGCGCAGGGCTCCGCCGTTGTTCGGTGGGAGCCCGGTCCCACCCGGATTGTCGTCGAACCAGTTCCCGATGAACTTCACGGAGCTGAAGGCCGCACCGTCCACCAGCACGGCCGTGTTGTCGGCCAGAGTCGATGCGCCACTGTTCGCGATTCGGAACCCATGCCATCCGAGGTGGGCCGGAGCGGTCGTATCGGTGTTCTCGGCAGTCGACCAACCGACGACGATGTTGCCGTCCGAGGTCCCGGAGCCGGTGATCGTCAACGCGATCGGTGCAACTCCCGGGACACCCACTCGCGCCTGGAGGGTCACGGTGTCGGGTCCTTGTTCCGTGAAGAGGTACAGAGTCCCATCGAAGTCGTCGAGATCGACCGATACGTTCTCCACGTAGGTTCCGGGCTGAACTCTGACGATCCAATCTCCTGCGCCGGTGTATGCATCGATCGCATCCTGGAGGGGGGTGGCCGGGAGTGCTGCGGGGAAGACGATCTGATCGGGCGGCGGCAGGACGGTGGCGGGATCGCCCAGGTCGGTGGAGTATTCACACACGGATGAGAGCCCCTCGTCAGGCCCGGCTCCGAATGCCCCTCCCTCGGGGGGAGGTGTGGTCGGTACGGGGTCGGCGGTCACGGGAAAGGGCGACACCTCCAAGTCGCTCTCCGTGACCGGCGGGAATCCATCCGGAAACGCTACCCAGGAGAGGCTTCTTCGTGCCGGGACGATGGCTCCCTGTGGCGTGAACAGAATCGTGGGACTGGGAGAGGCTTCGCCAAGCAGCCTGAGTGGGTCCGAAGGAATGGCAACCACGTCGAAGCGCAGCCGCACGATCGACTGCCCGGTCCCGTTCGTGATCTGGGAGGAAAGGTCGTCTGTCAGTATGACCGAGACGAAGAGGCCGCTCTCCGTCGGAACGATCAGCGAGTGGGCGGGTGCGGCGCCGAAGAGAGCATTCTCCACAGCGGTCCCCCCGAACGAGGAGTCCGCGAGAAGGAGCCCGCTCGGGATCTCGATCCCCAAGGTGAAACCGAACACCGCATGATCGGCCGTCGCCGTGGCGCTAAGCAAGGGGGGGGGGGGGGGGGCCC
>JAQBGV010000192.1:0-9217 GCA_032128395.1 Planctomycetota bacterium
CACCAGGTTGGTCAGGGACTTTCACCCATGAGTCGTCGAACATGCCTGGCACACAAAAAGAGGCGAAGACCCGCCCTGCGAGCCTCCGCCTCTTCAGTGCCTCACGCTCCGCGCGAGCGCGGTGCGTCACTCCCCTACGGGCAAGTTCCCGCGTAGTTGACGCAGTTGATGCCGTCGGGGGTGGGGTCGGTTCCGCAGCCCGGGAACGGAGCCGGGGGCGCTGCACCCATGAGGAACAGGTAGTTCAGGATCGTGACCCCGTCCGCGATGTTCACCGTGCCGTCGTCGTTCGCCTCGAGTGCGTCGAGGCACGTTGCCGGACCGCTCGCGAACAGGTAGTCGAGGGTGTACACCCCGTCCGCGATGTTGACGTCGGTGTCGCCGTTCGCGTCGCCGCGGCGGAAGCCTCCGCCGGACGCCGGGTTGAGGGTGACGGTACCGTCCACCTTGCTCGGCGCGTACGACAGGGCGTTGACCACCACGATGTTGTCCACCGGGCTGACTCCGGACCCGAGACCGTCCTCGAGCTCAACCGCGGTCGTGGCTCCAGCGCCATTCCCCGCGAGGTTCCCAGAGTTCGTCACGAAGTTCGCAACGACGAGTTCGACCTCGGAGGCGAGGCTGATCGTCACCAGGTTGTTGAAGTCGATGATCACGCCGACCGTCAGGCTGGTCGGGAGCAGTTCACCGTCGAAGAAGGATGGGTTGTCGATCGCTGCGCCCTCGCTGACGCTGGCGATCGCCAGCATCGACGAGTCGAAGGTCGCGCCGATCGAGAAGCCCTGGACCGCATTGGGGAAGCCCAAGTTCGACGGGCTCTCGAAGGCGGCCATCGGCACGTCGGCCTGGCCGATCCCGGTCCCCGGGTCGTAGGAGCCGATCGAGTCGATGATACGGAACGTGAATCCGAGTGGCGGCGGCGCCTGCACGTCGATCGCGCAGTCGATCCGCACCGACTCGACTCCACCGACCACACCGGCGACGCGGTAGGTGTGCAAGGCAACCGGGAGTCCGCCCGCGGCGAAGCTGGTCGCGGTGCCGGCGAGGACCCCTTGGAGATTGATCCCGAGGTAGACGTGGATCTCGTCGTAGACCATCCCATTGGTCCAGGAGAGTTCGATGTCTTGCAAGTTCGGGTCGGGCTGCGAGCAGCTCAGTCCGGTGACCGGCGCGGGGAGAATGTCGATCGAGCAAGGGATCTCGGCGGAGGGGATCCCCGCATCTGAACCTTGGACCGTGTAGTTGTGGGAGCCGAAACCCGGGTTGTCGGAGAAGCTCGTCGCTCCGCCGCCCAGGTTGCCGACGACCACACCGCCCCGGCGGACGGTGATCGAGTCGTAGGCGGTCCCGTTCGTCCACGCAAGATCGACCGTGCTCCCGGTCGGGCTCGACTGGACGCAGGTCAGATTCTGCACCGAGGGGAGGAAGTTCCCCGACGGCGCGTCGACCGCGAAGGTCAGCTCGGTGACGGCCCCCGGCTTGAAGAGGTGCAGAGTCGCGTTACCGGTCGCGGGCGGCGCATCGCAGGTGAACCAGAAGTTGAACATCATCGACCAGCGGAGCGCGTTCGCGTTCGGGTTCGTCGCGAAGTTGGCGGTCGACCAGGTGATCCCGACCCCTGGGGTCTGAGTGTTCGTCCAGTCGGCGGTGGAGTACGGCTCACCGCTGTGCCAATTGATATCGTGGAATCCGACGTCGGACAGAGTGGCACCGGGGGGCACCGGGATGAAGAAGCTGTCCGCGGAACGGTCCGAGTACATGTTGTAGACCGCGTACTCGTAGCGCCACGTCCCGTCGCCGTTGTCGGTCACGTCGTATCCGGCGATGAAGAGCCCCTCGCTCGGGACCATCACGTCGACCAGGGTCACGCCCGGCTGGAAGTCCTGCCACGCCTGGATCGCGGGCTGCTGCTGTTGGGTAGCGCCCACGTTGGAGAGGGTGTGGTTGCCGGTGGCGCCGACGTTGACCCGCCGGTAGGAGGCATTGTTCGCCTGGTTCCCGGCGGCGGCGTCGTCTGCGGTGACGTACTGGCCGCTGACGAAGTAGAGTGCGCCCGGGTTCTGCGCAGGGAGCAAGTCGCTCTCGGCGACCAGCAAGCGGCGGCCGTTGCCGGAGAAGGGGGGCGCGGAGTACGGAAACGGGAAGAACCCGGTGGTCGCGTTCACCTGGGAGCGCGGACCGAGGTTGCTCTGCGTTCCGTTGAGGCCCGCGCTGTACGGATCGGCGCACCCCGGGGTCAGAAAGCTGAGGCAGCCGCCGGCACCGCCGCAGCCGGGGCAGAGACCGCTATCCTGCAGAGCGCAGAAGCCGTGCTTCAGCCAGGAGGTCCCGATCTGCGTGAACCGCCCGTCGAGGAGGCGCCACATATCCTGGCCGATGACCGGGTGTTGGTTGTTCCCCGCTTGCCACTGCAGGTTGGTCGTTCCGATGTTGCACGAAGTCGTGGCGACCGAGTAGGCGTAGATGCCTCCGCCGGTGGTGCCGTAGCTGTTCGTGTTGGGCAGCGAACCGACGATGACATCGGGTTGAGCCGATGCATCGGGTGCCGCGGCGAAACAGAGCAAAACTCCGACTCCCAGGAAGAGAAGTCCCTTGCCTCCGCGCATCTGCAACTCCCTTTCTCGATCGGGGTATCCCCCGGTATGGACCGGGGATCCCCGGCGCGACGTGATTTTTGACTGCACGAGGGACCAGGACAGCGGCCCCGGACGACATGATTGCCCTTGTTTTCGAAACCAGACGCTCTGGGGAAGCGCTCCGGCGTCTGATACTGGCGATTCTCCTCGCAACCCCCCCCAGGGTACCCACCACGCGGGCTTCGACGGCGGTCGATCCCCGTCCGACCGATCTGGTCCGACCGACCGATCTCTGTCCGACCGATCCCCGCCCGGCCGGTGGCGGGCCTGTGAAGGATGGGCGCGTGCTTCTCCCCGCGAGTCAGGTCCACCTCGTTCGACGCGCACCTCTGATCCGTGCAGTGATCCGTGCAGTGATCCGTGCCGCAGACGATGGATGTTGGGGAGTTCTGCCTGCGGATCATCCTACGATCGCGGTACCGGAGGCGCGAGAGTCAATTCGACAAGATTGGGCTGATTTCTTTCACTGCGCCCGGGTAGTTTGACGATTGGCCCCCCCCGGAGGACCCTTGGAAGCCACCCCGGATACCGATCGAGATGTTCCCCGAGAGACGCCATCCCTCGGGCGGGTCGCCATTCCGATCGCCTTCTCCACCGTGGTCGCGATGTGGGCTCTCGGCTATCTCTCACACCTCCCGTATGTTCCCTTCCCCCGGGTCGCACTGGTCCTCCTCGTGGTCATCCAGGTTCTCGGAGGTCGGGCCGGAGCCCGCCGGCACCCTGCGCGCATCGCCGCTGGGACCGCGGTAGGCGCCCTTTCTGCCCTTCTACACCTGCTCGTCCTCGGGAGCTTTCTCGCCGAGACAACCGGAATCGCCGGGGTCCCCGCCTCTGCGCTGATTCCCGCCTGGGTGGCGATCCCGGGGCAGATCCTCGGTTTTCTCGGGCTCGGGGCGATTCTTGGCGGAGTCGGGGGTGGAACGGTGCGAGGCGAGGAGGTCCTCCCGTTCGACGGGGTGCCGGTCTTTTCGCGCGTCGCGGCGATCGCGACTTTTCTCCTGGTGGTGATCGGGGGCATCGTCACCTCGAGCGAAGCGGGGCTCGCGGTGCCAGACTGGCCCACGAGCTTCGAGGCGAACATGTTCCTGCTGCCGTTCTCGCGGATGATGAGTGAGGGCGGGGTCTACAAGGAGCACGCTCACCGCCTCTTCGGCGCCTTGGTCGGAGTGACGACCGTTGCGCTCACGGGGTACCTGTGGCGCTTCGAGTCGCGGCGATGGGTGCGTGGATTTGCTCTTCTGGCCGTCGCGGCCGTCCTCGCGCAGGCGGTGTTGGGGGGGATTCGGGTCGAGGCGGCAAAGGCCGGGATCGATACCGCGTGGAGCCTCTCCCTCCGGGTGGCCCACGGTGTCAGCGGTCAGATCTTCTTCGCGGGACTCCTGGCGCTCGTCGCGTTCACATCGAGGAGCTGGCGATCCGAGGAGCGCCTCGATTCCCCATCCGCCCGGACGGAGCGTCGTCTCGCTGCCCTCCTTCTCGCGGTCGCGATCGGTCAGCTCTTCCTCGGGGCGCTCCTCCGCCACATCTCGCGGGAATGGCTCCTCCCGCACATCGGGGGAGCGGTGTGCCTCGCCTCGATCGGGATCCTCTGCAGCGTGCGAGCCACCGGGCTCTACCCGCAGTGTCCGCAGGTGAGAGGGACCGGTCTCGCACTATTGTTTCTGATCATCGGACAGCTGATGCTCGGATTTCTTGCCCTCGCGGTGACCGGGACCGAGGTGCGAGGTGCATCGACCGGAGCTCTCGAAATTCTGGTCGCCACCGCGCATCAGGCGACCGGGGCTCTCGTCCTCGGAATCGCCACGCTCCACCTGATCTGGGTCCTACGGCGGCTCACTCCCGCAGTGTCCGATTCCAGCGAAGTCGCTTCGAGCTTCCCCTGATGCGGTCCGGAGCGCTCGCCGGCGATCTCCGATCCAAGCCCTTGATTTTGGTCTTCCGAAATGCATCCGGAGGTGTGGACAAAGCCAGTCGGTTTGATACCTTCACCGCGCATTTCGCGGGTTGGGAGGGCCTCTTGGGGCCCCGGCGCTGGGACGCCGGAGCGCTCGGAGCGCCGGATCGCGGGCGAGTGATCGCGGGCCAGAACAGTCGGCCCGGCGGTACTCGGTGCGGTCGAAATCTCTACCGGCAATTCCAGGGTGGGCATGTTGCGCGTCGTGCGTGCTCTGGCGCGCGAGTGGAGGAGCCGACGACGTGACCGACGATCTCAAGTCCGCTGGCGACTCGAAGCCCGCCGAAGCCGAGAGCTCTGCCCGTACGCCTATCTTCCCACCCTGGGTCGACCACCTCGTCAAGTTGCTCGGGATGGGTGCGGCGTTCAGCGGCGTGTATTTCGCAGTACTCGTGACTTTCGGGCTGTCCCCGTGGGCGGTCGGCGTCGGGTACATGCCGGAGCAGCCGGTCCCCTACAGCCACGCCCTGCATGCGGGTGAGTTGGGACTCGACTGTCGGTACTGCCACACGACGGTCGAGAAGGCCGCGTTCGCCGCGATCCCTCCGACGCAGACCTGCATGAATTGCCACGACAAGATCAAGCCCAACAACGGGCGCAACATCCAACCGATCCTCGCGAGCTACGGGACCGGCGAACCGATCGAGTGGATCAAGGTTCACGACCTTCCCGACTACGTCTATTTCAACCACAGTGCCCACGTCACCCGCGGCGTGAGCTGCGTCTCCTGTCACGGTCGAGTTGACCGGATGGAGGAGGTGCACCAGGTGATGCCACTGAACATGGGATGGTGCCTCGGTTGCCACCGTGACCCGGCGCCGAACCTGCGACCGGTGCGGCGGTCCGAGATCGAGACCTTGATCGAGAACGGTCTCCTCGAGGCCCCGCCCGCGGTCGATGGGGGGCTCGACTCGGTGTCGCGCCTCCTCGATGCGGCTGCGGTGACTCAGCTCGGCTGGGGTGCGGGATTCACACCCGAGCAACGGGAGAGGATCGGCCGAGTGTTGATGATGGAACGGGGGCTCCTCGACGGAGAGGAAAACCCGACGGTCCGATTTGCGACCATGACAAGCTGTTCCACATGCCACCGATGAAACCACAGATGAACACGAACCTGCCCACCGGCGATGACCTGTGGCGGAGCCTCGACGAGGTGGCCGACACCGAGGAATTCCAGCGCTTCCTCGCGAAGGAGTTCCCGACCCAAGCCGCGGAGCTGCTCGCGGGACCGTCCAGGCGGCAGTTCCTCAAGGTGATGGGGGCGTCGCTCGCACTCGCCGGGATGGGGGGGCTGACCGGCTGCATCCGATGGCCGGAACAGAATGTCCTCCCCTTCGCGCATCGTCCCGAGGGGCGGATCCCAGGGGTTCCGTCGTACTACGCGACCGGCTACGAGCGGGATGGGGTCGGGCAAGGGATCCTCGCGACCAGCTTCGACGGCCGGCCGATCAAGGTGGACGGCAACCCCGAGCACCCGAGTTCGCTCGGCAGCCTCGACCTCATCGGTCAGGCGACGGTGCTCGGTCTCTACGATCCGGCGCGGAGTCGCGAGGTCGTCAGCGGAGGGCACTCCTCGACCTGGTCCGCCGCGCGCGACGCGCTCGTAGCTGCCGCGCGAGCGGGTGGGTTTGCCGTGCTCTCCGGTCCGACGAGCTCGCCGACGATCCGACGAGTGCGAGACCGACTTCTCGCGGAGGTCCCCGGGGCGCGGTGGTTCGAGTACTGCCCGCTCAGCCGAGACTCCGAGCGCGAGGGGACCCAGCTCATCTTCGGCGCTCCCCACCGGCCGATCTACGACTTCGCCGCAGCTCAGGTCGTGCTCATCCTCGATGCCGATCCACTGATGACGCACCCCGCGGCGCTGATGCACTCCCGCGGCTTCGCGGCCGCGCGGGTCGCGCGGCGCGAGAGCGGCGCCCACCACCGCATGTTCGCGGTGGAGAGTGTCCACAGCATCACCGGCTCGGTGGCGGATCAGCGGTTTCCGGTGGCGCAGAGTGAAATCGTCAACTTCGCGGCCCGGGTCGCCGCCGCACTGAACCTGAGCGGGATCCCCAGCGATCTGATGTCGGGACTCCAGTCGGCCGGCGAGCCGATGGCGGATCACCGCCTCATCGCGGAGGAGCTGAACGCCCACCGCGGCGCGTGCCTCGTCGTCGCCGGCGATCGGCAGCCCGCGGAGGTCCACGCCCTCGCCCATCTGATGAACGTCTCGCTCGGCTCGGTCGGGAAGACGGTGCGCTACGCCCCGGAATTCGATCCGGATCGAGCGAGCCACGCGGACCAGATCGAGGCTCTCGTCTCGGAGATGAACTCCGGCCGCATCCAGAGCGTCCTGATCCTCGGCGGGAACCCGGTGTTCGACGCGCCCGGGGATCTCGATTTCGCGGGGGCTCTCGCCAAGGTCCGGAACCGCTTCCGACTGGGGGATCACCAGGACGAGACGAGTCAGGGGTGCAGCTGGCACCTCCCGGAAGCGCACTATCTCGAGACCTGGCTCGACACGCGTGCCTGGGACGGCCCGGTCACGATCACGCAGCCGCTCATCGAGCCGCTCTTCGGCGGGCGAAACGCGGCGGAGGTCGTCGGGATGATCCTCGATGAGCACCCGAGTTCCGCCTACGACCTCGTGAAACAGACCTTCGCAGCCTTGTCGGGCAATCGTGAATCCGAGCCCGTCTGGCGCGAGACAGTCCATCGCGGCTTCCTCGCCGGGAGCGAGTTCCCCAGCGTCTCGCCGGGGAATGCTCGGGGGGGATGGGGATCGGCCCTCGCGGACCGCATCGCGTCTGCGAGGGCCAGCGAGTTCGAGATCGTCTTCACCGGCGACCATTCCCTCTACGACGGACGCTTCGCGAACAACGGGTGGCTGCAGGAGTGTCCCGATCCGATGACGAAGATCGCCTGGGACAACGCGGCGATCATCGCCCCGGCCGATGCCACTCGTCTCGGGGTGAAGACCGGGGATCTCGTCCGGGTATCGGTCGACGACAAGAACATCGAGATCGTCGCCTTCGTGATGCCGGGGCAAGCGGCTCGGTCGGTGACGATCCCGGTCGGCTACGGGCGTGAAGTCTTCGACCGCGTTGCGGGTGGAGTGAGTTACAACCTGGCGAAGGGGACCGGCGTCGACGTCTACCCGCTGCGCTCCCTGGCGGCACTGCGGAACGGATCTGTCTCGGGGACCCTCGAGAAAACGGGAGGGCGCGCGAAACTCGCGACCACCCAGAACCACTGGGCGATCGGCACCCTCCAGCAGGAGGAGACCGAGATGAGGGTCAAGGAATTCGCGCGGGTCGTCGACCTTTCCGACTACCGCGCGCACGGAGCCGAGGCGGTCGCCGCCCTCGCCCCGCACGTCCCACACCGTGAGTCGCTCTGGGACGAACTCCCCTTCGGCGGGCATCGGTGGGGGATGTCGATCGATCTCGACCTGTGCATCGGCTGCTCGGCCTGTGTGGTCGCCTGTCAGTCGGAGAACAACATCGCGGTCACCGGCAAGGACGAGGTCGCCTACGGTCGGGAGATGCACTGGATCCGGATCGACCGCTACTTCCGCGGGGAAGACTACGACAACCCCGAGGTCGTGCACCAGCCCCTGACCTGCCACCACTGCGAGAACGCGCCGTGCGAGCAAGTCTGCCCGGTCGCCGCGACGACGCATTCAGCCGAGGGGCTGAACGACATGGTCTACAACCGGTGCATCGGCACCCGGTACTGCTCGAACAACTGCCCCTACAAGGTCCGTCGGTTCAATTACTTCAACAACGCAAAGCATCCCTCCGAGACGGAAAAGATGCTCTACAACCCCGAGGTGACGATTCGGAACCGCGGGGTGATGGAGAAGTGCACGTTCTGCGTCCAGCGGATCAACCGGACGAAGATCTCCGCCAAGAACGACGGACGAGCGGTTCGGGACGGTGAAATCGTCCCGGCGTGCGCGCAGACCTGCCCGACCCAGGCGATCACCTTCGGAGACCTCGCGGATCACGACAGTGTGGTGTCGAAGGAGCAAGCCTCGGATCGCGCCTACGCGATGCTCGAGCAGATCAACGTCAAGCCGAGGACGCGGTATCTCGCTCGCGTCGTGAACCCGCCGCGCGAGGGGAGCACACACTAGCGATGACAGCTCAGCCGAGCAGTGGAGTTCTCACCCTCCCTTCGGGAGATGTCGACAACACTCAGGAAGATCCGTCCCGCCGCCAAGACCTGGTACTGGGGGGGCTGACGAACGATTCGGTCACCCAGACGGTGTGCCGTATCGTCGAGACGCCGCCGACCCGCGGTTGGTGGATCGCGTTCCTGATCTCCTTCTCGATCCTCGGCCTCCTCGGAGTGCTCGTCCCGTACCTGATCTTCACCGGAATCGGTGTGTGGGGCGTGAACAACCCGGTCGGCTGGGGCTTTGCGATCGTCAACTTCGTCTTCTGGGTCGGGATCGGTCACGCGGGGACGCTGATCTCCGCGATCCTGTTCCTCTTCCGACAGAGATGGCGGACCTCGATCAACCGAGCAGCCGAGGCGATGACGATCTTCGCCGTGATGTGCGCCGGACTCTTCCCAGGGATTCACGTCGGTCGCGTCTGGTTCGCATACTGGATGTTCCCGATCCCGAACCAGATGCAGA
>JAQBGV010000193.1:0-91772 GCA_032128395.1 Planctomycetota bacterium
CTAGTACGGTGACTGGAGTTCAGACGTGTGCTCTTCCGATCTCCCGGACGCTCGCCCGCTGGTCCACCGATCTGCAACTAGGCCATCGTCCGGGACAGGCAGCACGGCTCCGCCGCGAGCGAGAGGGGGCTGCGAGCCAGCCCCGTCGAGGACCCAGTCGCTTCCCTCCCCGCTTTCGGCGAGAATGGCCCCTCATTCACCAGAAACGAGGTGTTCGAATGGTCCGCTCGTCGCCGTGGGTGCTCGTCGCCGCCGCATTCGTCACCGCCGCCGTTCTGCCCCTCTCCGGTCAGGCCCCCGTCTTCACCGAACAGACGGTCGGCGCCGGACTCGGCGGGGTGACCTTCATCCCCGGGACCTACTCCCACTCGAACTACACCGGCCCGGTTGCGTGCGGTGACTTCGACCGTGACGGCGACCAGGACCTGTTCGTCCCGGCCGGGGGCGGCAATGGGCTCCCCGATCGTCTCTTCGTAAACAACGGCGATGGCACTTTCACCGACCAGGCAGCGGCGTGGGGCCTGACCGCGGTGCACAAGGGCAAGGGGATCGCGGTCGCGGACTACAACGGCGATGGCTGGCTCGACATCTACCTCACCAGCGCCGGCGCTGGGCTCACCGGCGTCGCCGGCCAGCACCGGCTCTATCAGAACAGCGGCACCGGCAGTTTCACGAACGTCGCGGTGGCCGCCGGCGTGAACATGACATCGACGAGCGAGGACGGTTTCGGCTGCTGCTTCGGGGACATCGATCGCGACGGCGACCTCGACCTGTTCGTCTCCGGGTTCGCGCCGAGCAACGGCGGGAGCAAGCTGTTCCAGAACAACGGCAACGGCACCTTCAGCAACATCACGGCGGCGATCGGCCTCTTCTCCGGCCTCCCCGGTTCGAGCGGCTTCGCGCCGCGCCTCCAGGACATGGACGGGGACCACTATCCCGAGCTCCTCTTCGTCGCGGACTTCGGCACCAGCCGCTACTTCAAGAACGATGGCGACGGCACCTTCACCGAGATGAGTGGTGCCGCCGGCACCGCCCAAGAAGAGAACGGGATGGGGCAGACGGTCGGCGACTACAACAACGACGGCCTGATCGATTGGTACGTCACCTCGATCTACAACCCGACCATCAACTGGACCGGCAACAAGCACTATCTGAACCTGGGCAACCACTCTTATGGCGAGAGCGCCCAGGCGGCGGGGTGCGATGACGGCGGTTACGGGTGGGGTGCGATCTCCATCGACGTCGACCACGATCGCATGGTCGACATCCTCGAGACGAACGGCGCCGGCGGGCAGTTCGACAACGAACAGAGCTACTTCTGGCGGAACCTCGGCAGTGGCAGCAGCTACGCGGAGGTGGCGATCGCTTCGGGGATCGTCCACCAGGGCGCCGGGCGGGGGATCATCAACCTCGATTACGACAACGACGGCGACCAGGACGTGGTGATCGCGGGGAACTTCGAACCGCTCCGTCTCTTCCGGAACGACACCCCCGCCGGCGGTCGCCACTGGCTCCGGGTCCTCCTCGACACCGATCTCGACCCGACGGTCGCGGCGGACGGGATCGGCGCGGAAGTCCGAGTGACCAGCGCCTCCGGGACCCTCTACCGGTGGATCGACTCCGGCGACACTTTCCAGTCGCAGAGCGAGCTCTCCGCCCACTTCGGACTGGGACTCGACGATGTGATCAGTGAACTGCGCGTCGTCTGGCCCGACGGAGTGGAGCAGGTGGTCCCGAGCGTGGCCGTCGACCAGACGATCGTCGTGCACCGCGGAACCGGGCTGCTCCAGATCATCCGCGGCGATGCCAACGGCGACGGAGCGATCGACATCTCGGACCCGGTCGCCATGCTCGCGGGCCTCTTCGGCGGACCGACGGCTCCGTGCGAGGAAGCGGCGGAGGTGAACGGCGACGGCCTCTACAATATCGCCGACCCGGTCTACCTACTCGCGCATCTCTTCACGATGGGCCCCAACCCGATCGCCCCATTCCCCGGCTGTGGTCCGGTGACACCGAGCTTGTCGTGCAACCAGACGAGTTGTCCGTAGTCTGAAGGTCGATGCAGTGGCGGGGAGTGGGCCGAATCGGCTCACTCCCCGCTCTCATCCGTGAGACTCTGCTCGAACTGGAACCGCACCTCTGCAAAGCGTCGGATCCGGCCGGATTCATCCACCTCGATCCCCTCACGACGCAGCCGACGGCGTTGCTCCCGACCCCCGGGGTCGTCCGCCGGGCGATGCACACGGCCGAGCGCGTTCACCACCCGATACCACGGAACGTCGCGACGGCCCTCCGGGATCGCGGCGAGGGCGTATCCCACCTGGCGGGCTACCTTCACCGATCCGAGCGCGCGCGCGACCTCTCCGTAGGTCGTCACCGCGCCGCTCGGGACCTGGCTCACGATGGTGAAGACGCGCTCGTGGAACCCGGGACCGACGATGCGGTGCGAGCCGTGCTTTTCTGGATCGTAGGGCACGGGGGCACTCCTCTCGACCGCGTCTCGCCGTCACTCGCGCCAGGGTCTGCGCTCTTCGTAGGCGGCGCGCTGCTCGAGGCGGCGGGATCGAAGTTCGGAGTCGTCGGTCAGCGCTACGGCCTCATCGATCGCGGTCAGCGCGGTGAAATAGTCCCCCGCCTCGGCCTCGAGCGCGGCGAGCAGCTCGAGCATCTCCGCGGTCGGTTCCCCCGGGTACCGTACCGTCAGTGCGTCTGAGATCTCTCGGGCTCGGGCGGTATCGCGCACCACATCGTCGGTGGCGACCGCGAGGATCCACGCTTCTTGGAGATCGAGCGCGGGCTCTTCGGGGAACGGCGTTTGGGCGCGACGGACCGCCGCGAGCGCATCCGCCGACCGGCCGGCCCGCAGGAGCGCGCGGACGAGATTGAGATGCACGCCGATGCGATCGGGCTCGTCGACGAGCACCGTTGCGAATTGTATCGCGGCTTCGTCGTACCGCTCTGCCATCGCGAGGGTCGCTCCGTACTCGAACCGGGCCCGCACCAGAGTGCCATCGAGAGCCAGCGCGCGACCGAACTCGCGAAGAGCTCCCCCCATCCGACCGCTGGTTCGGTACGCCATGCCGAGGTTGAAGGCTGCTTCCGCGCGATCGGGGAGCGCGGTCGCCGCCGCTTCGAGCGCGGCGATCCCCTCCGCCGTCCGCCCTTCGCTGACGAGGATCGCTCCCAGCGTGCCCCGCGCTTCGTGGAGTTCCGGATCGATGACGAGCGCGGTTTCGAGCAAGTGGATCGCCTCGGTCGGATCGTTGCGACCGACGATGCTCGCGAGTCCGAGGTGGGCCTGCGCGTCGCCCCGGTCACGGTCGATCGATGCCCGATAGAGCGCGGTCGCTTCGTCGATCTGACCGGCCCGCCCGAGGGCGTCGGCCAGATTGCGCTCGATCTCGGCGGACCGCGGAAGTTCGCGACGCGCCTTCCGCCACTCCTCGACCGCAAGGTCGTTCCGGCCCATCGACAGGTAGATCGTCGCTCGCTCGTATCGCCAGTGGAGCGTGACCCCGTGCTCGAAACCGAGAGTGTCTCGCCATGGATCGGCGATCGGCATCGAGAGGCCGATCTCGGCGGCGGCGTGGTGCTCATCGGCTTCGGCGGTCCGCCCCGACCGGCGATACGCCTCGGCGAGCACCCGGTGGACGTCGGTCGACTTCGGGGCCCGGGTCAGGGCGATCTCCGCATTGCGGAGCGCGGTCTCCGGGTCATCGCGAGCGAGCGCGACGCGGGCGAGACCGAAGGGACCGTGCGGGACCTCGGGCGCGAGCTCGGCGAGCCGCGTGAACAAGCTCTCCGCGGTGTCGAGTTCCCCCGCGATCAGTGCACCCTCACCGGCGTGGCGGAGCGCGGCGGGATAGGCCGGGGCGAGTCTGGCGGCGCGCAGTAGCGAGGCGAGAGACTGCTCGGGAGCGGCGAGCCGTTCGAGGTGTCCGAGATGGTAGGGCCAGTGCGGGTCGACCGGGTCGAGGCGCTCCGCTTCCTGGTACGCGAGCCGCGCCGCCGCACGCAAGTCGTGAACTTCGCAGCCGAACGCGAGAGTTCCCCACGTTTCCGCGGAGCCGGGGCTGTTCGCGACGGCGGCGCAGAGCGTCTCGAGTCGATCGACGAGCGGAGCCTCGAGGTCAGCGAGAGGAAGCGTGGTGCGCAACTCGCGGAGCACGGGAGACTCGGAACGACCGAATGCGAAATAGACCCCGATCGCGCCCGCGATCAATGAAAGAGTGAAGATGAACGCGTTCTTTCGGCTCACTCTCCATCTCCCTTCCGCACTTCGATGACCCGCCCCGCCGCGCCCCCGGCGAACGTCTCCGTCACGCCGTCCGGCCAGCGCACCCAGATGGCATCGTACCCGCGTTCGGCTCCGAGGCCGAAGTGAGCCCGTGGATCGACGCTCGAGAGGTAGCTCCGGGCCGCGGACACCGTGCGGGTCTGGGCCCGCCCCAAAGTCCGAAGTGTCACCACGGCGCCGATCGCAATTCCCCCCGTCCTGGGATCGACCGGCCGCACGATGAGCCAGCTCCCCGATCCGGCCCGCCCCGCCGCCTCGGATCGGTGGAGACGGAGAGCCCCGTCCGCGGTGGTCACCGCGAGGTCGAGATCTCCGTCGCCATCGAGATCTCCCCACGCGAGTCCGCGGCTCACCTCGACTCGGCTGCCGAAACTCCCCGCCGCCGGTCCCGCGCAGGCGAAGCGCCCCGCCCCGTCTCCGAGGAAGAGACGATCCCCCTCAGCGTACGGGGCCCAGTGAGGGGGCAGTGTGCAGCGCTTGTCGACTGCGCTGCGCAGCACTCGGCCGTGGACCGCGGCGAGATCGAGATCACCGTCGAGATCGGCATCGAGAAGGCCGACCCCGAATCCGGTCAGGGGAACGGTCGGAGCCGCGAGGCCCGCGGCCGAGGTGCCGTCGCGGTAGCCGAATTCTCCATCGCGCAGGTACAGGGTGTGGGATTCGGAGATGAGATGGGTCAGGGCGAGATCGAGCGCTCCATCTCCGTTCACATCCCCGAGATCGACCCCCATCCCCGCTTCTGCTTTTCCGAAGCCGTTCACCGCGAGCCCGAGACGCACCGCCAGATCGCGGTAGGCGCCGGTTCCATCGGCGATCCAGGCGAAGTTCGGCTCGCCGTCGTTCGCGACGTAAATGTCGCCGCGCCCGTCGCCGTCCAGATCGGTGAAGAGCACGCCGAGCCCCTTCCCCGCCTTGCCCGAAATTCCTGCCGCCAGGCTGATATCTTCGAACGTCCCGTCCCCACGGTTTCGGTAGAGGAGGTCGGGAACGCCCGGGAACATCGCGGGCGCCGGGTATTCGGGACGACCCGCGGCATCGCTCCCCTCCTCGTACGGCTCGAGATCGAGGTAGCGAGTGACGAAGAGATCGAGATCACCGTCGCCGTCGTGATCGAAGAAGCCGGCGGATGCACTCCAGCCAACGCCGAGGGGTTCGGAGTCCGAGGTGATGTCGACGAAGCGGCCCCCGTCGTTCCGATAGAGCCGGTCGGGGCCGTAGTGCGTGATGTAGAGATCGGGGTCCCCATCGCCGTCGATGTCTCCGACCGCGACTCCCATCCCGTACCCGCGGTCGCCGAGCCCCGCGGCGGCGGTCGCGTCGGTGAACGTTCCGTTGCCATCGTTGCGGTAGAGTCGGTCCGTTCCTGACTCGCTCTCGAGCGCCCCGCTCGCGCTGCGCACCGCCGAAATGCGCAAGATGTCGAGGTCGCCGTCCCCGTCGAAGTCGAGCACGCCGACCCCGGGGCCCATGCTGTCCGGCATGTAGTAGTCGTCAGCGGTGACCGGCCGAGGGATGCGCAGCTCGAGGCCGGCGATCTCGGTGGTCTCGGTGAAGAGCGAAGCGGGGGAGTCGGTCGCGATGGGAGGAGGGTCGGCATCGCAGCCGAGTGACAGCAGAATGAGGAGGCAGAGGACCAGAACTCGCATCCCGTGGTTGTAACCCCGTTCGCCCGGGAGTTCCAACTGGGCAGGACCACGGGGCACGCCTGTCTCGAGCCAGTCCCCCCGGTTATCCTGCTCGGGACTGCTCCTGAACTCGAAGAATCGAAGGGGGCCCCGGAGTGACTCTCGCCCGAATCGGTCGCCGCACCCGAAGGGGAAGCGCCCGCCGGCTTGGTCACACCCTGTCGGAACAAGGAAGGAAACTAGCGGACTGGCACCGCTGTTCGGAACCAGTCCCACGGAGACATGCGACGCATCGCGACTGCATTCGCCATCCTCCTCGCGTGGACCCTCTCTCCACTCCACGCTGACGACTCCCCACGCTCTGTGATCCACGTCGTCTCCCACGGGTGGCACACCGGGATCATCCTCACCCTCGACGCGACTACCATCGAACTCTGTCCTCCCCTCGCCGACTTTCGCTACCACCGGTTCGTCGAGATCGGGTGGGGTGACGAAGGGTTCTACCGGGCCGATTCGATCGGTGTGGGAACCGCCCTGAGAGCGATCGCCTGGCCGAGCCCCACCGTGCTGCACATCCTCGGATTCGACTTCCCCGTCGAAGAAGAATTCGCGACGAGCGACATCGTCCGCCTCGAACTCGCCCCCGAGGGCTACCGCGCGCTGCTCGCGACGATCTCCACGACCTTCGCCGAGCGTGCCTCGATCGGAACCGGAATTTACGGCGACAGCCGCTTCTACCGCGCGGTCGGGAGCTACTACTTCCCGAACACCTGCAACGTCTGGACGCTGCGGACGCTGGGGGACGCGGGAGTTCCGACGACGCCGCTCCTCGGGATCCGGGCGGACGCCGCGATGGTGCAGATCGCGCGGGCGGGGACCGCGATCCGTCTCGATCCATCGGAAGCGAAGTGGCCGTACGGCCTCGCGACCATCGCCGGTCTCGCACTCGCCGCCTGGGATCTCCGCCGCAGGGGGCGCCTCGACCCGCCCCCCCCACGCGACTGCCATCTCCGCAACGTGTGGTTGCTGGTGCTCCTCGCGGCGATCGCGACCTTCGTCCTGGTCGTCGTGTCCGCCAACGACCTGGCATGGGCACGCGTCGGCTCCCGAGTCGCAATCGGCGGATTCGTCGCCGCCCTCGGCATGATCGCGGTCGTGTCGGGCCATCGCCTGCGCGGGTGCTTTCGCTGGCGCGAAGCGATCAGCATCGCGCTCGCGGCTCTGGGAATCGTGACGGTGCTCTCGCCGCTGTGAGCGCAGGCCAATACACGCCACTTCGAACGCGAATACCTGGTACAGGACACTAGTCTCGCCGGCGCTCCCGGGCCGCGCTCCGCCGCGCCGCCACCTGTCGCGCCGCCTCCGCGATCGCCGCCTCGAGGATCGGGTCGGCGCCATCGCCCCCCGGAAACGGATCTTTCGCCGCGATGTCGGGAGCGACGCCGCTCCCTTCGAGGCCGCGGGGATCGTCCGAGATCGAGCCGCTCGGGCAGAGGAGCCAAGTCTCTCTCGGGAGCGGCAGCCAGCGCGCCGGGCGGACCGCGCCGGCGGTGCGCTCTCCGACCAACGTCCCGATGCCGAGCGCTCGGATGTCCCGGGCGAGGACTTCCTTCGCGCTGCGGGTACGGCGGTCGATCGCCGCGACGATCGGCAGATCGCCGACGATCGTCGGGTTCCGCAACATCGAAGTGAGCACCATCAGGGAGATCCCGCTGCCGCCGCGCCCGCGGAGGTCGAGGACCAGGCAGTTCGCTTCGATCAGGGGCCCAGCAAGGCTATCGAGGAAGAGCCGGCTCGTCTCCTTCGAGTAGATGTAGGAGAGCGGCAGGACGCCGACCTTCACACCGTCGAGCTCGACCATGCGCGCCCCCGCGCGATCGGAGCGCAGTGACGACGTCACCGTCGCCGGGAGCACGACCTCGATCTCGGTGGCGGGACCGGCGCCGTTTCGCTCGAGATACACCCGCACCTGGTCCCGCCGACCGACGCGCAGGAGATGGGTGGCTTCGTCGGGAGGGGCCGCGTCGTCGTGACGGGGATCGAGCCGGCGGCTCTGCATCGCGGGGATTCCGTCGATGGCGATCAGCCGATCTCCGCGGCGAATCCCCGTCTCTTCGGCCGGAGTGCCACGAAGCACCTTCGAGACGAGGAGCTCGCCGCCGCTCTCGGAGAGTTGGAACCCGATCGTCGGTGCGTCCCGCCCGGCGAGCTCCAGCTCGAAGTACTCCTTCGCGTAGGTCGAGAAGAGCGCGATGTGGCTCGCGGGGATCCGATCGATCAGCTCTCGGGTGATCGCCCGCTCCTCCGCAAAACTCTGCGCGGCGCGCGCGCGGGCGAGGAATTCATGCCGTACCGCTTCGGAGACGGGCAGGTCCGGAATCTGCGAATCGAGGGTTCGCAGGGTCGCGGCGAGGAGATCGCCGCGTACCAGGACCGCGCTCGATCGCGGCGAGGCGAGAGCGCCGCAAGCGGAGAGCGCGAGCAAGAGAAGCACTGCGGGGAGGGAAACGCGGCGGAGCGGGGAGAGCGACATGGAGACCTCATCGATCGGGCGGGTCGGGGAGAAGGACGAGCATGACCAAAAGAGAGCTGCCCGTCGCTTTCGGTCGGGGACCCCGGGTCTCTACGCGGGGAGACCCTCGTGACGCGCTGGGGCCGGATTACGAACCACGGTCTCCTCGCCCTTCCAGCGACCCTTGCAGCTCCTTCGCCGCCTCCGCGTCTAGTTCGTCGCTGTGGCAGCTCGCTTTTCCGTCCGCCGCGCCGACCGCCTTCTTCGTCTTCGCGGCGAGACGGTGGATCTCCTCCGGGGACAGCACGCCGCGCGCTTGCAGGATCTGCTGCTGCTCGTCGGTGAGGGCGGCGCTCCGGACGGTCCCACCGCGTTCGAACCCCTCTGCCTTGCCCGAGGCGAACTCCTGGATCTCCTTGCTGATCCGCACGCTGCACCAGTCGTGACCGCACATCGCGCAGAAGTCGGTGTCGACGTCGAGATCCTCGTCGTGGAGGGCGCGCGCGGTGTCGGGATCGAAGGAGAGTTCGAAGTGGCGCTCCCAGTTGAGAGCGGCGCGCGCTCGCGTCAGATCGTCATCGCGATCGCGGCTGCCGGGAATTCCGAGCGCGATGTCCGCGGCGTGGGCGGCGATCTTGTAAGCGATGCACCCCTGCTTCACGTCGTCCTTCTTCGGCAGGCCGAGGTGCTCCTTGGGAGTGACGTAGCAGAGCATCGCCGCGCCGTGCCACGCCGCGGAGGTCGCGCCGATGGCACTCGTGATATGGTCGTATCCGGGGAAGATGTCGGTGACGAGGGGGCCGAGCACGTAGAAAGGCGCGCCGTGGCAGAGTCGGCGCTCGAGCTTCATGTTGTACTCGATCTGATCGAGAGGCACGTGTCCCGGGCCTTCGACCATCACCTGGACCCCGTGTCGCCACGCGATCTCGGTCAGTTCGCCGATCGTCGACAGCTCGCAGAGTTGTGCGGCATCGGTCGCGTCCGCGAGCCCTCCCGGGCGCAGACCGTCCCCGAGCGAGAAGCTGACGTCGTGCCGCCGCATGATGGTGCAGATCTCCTCGAAGTGCGTGTACATCGGGTTCTCGGCGCCGTGATGGAGCATCCACTTCGCGAGCAGGGAGCCCCCGCGGCTGACGATGCCGATCAACCGATCGCGGATCGCGGGAAGATGCGCGCGGAGCACGCCGGCGTGGATCGTGAAGTAGTCGACCCCTTGCTCCGCCTGGTGCGCGATCTGGCCGAGGATCATCTCGCGCGTCAGGTCCTCGATGCGTTTCCCGATGATCATCGAGTAGATCGGGACCGTTCCGATCGGGACGGTGCTCTCGCGGAGGATCGCCTCGCGGCAGGCGTCGAGATCGCCGCCGGTCGAGAGATCCATCACCGTGTCCGCCCCCCACCGTTCGGCCCACCATAGTTTCTCGACTTCGTCGTCGGTACCGGAGGAGATCGGCGAGGCACCCATGTTCGCGTTCACCTTGGTGCGACTCGCACGCCCGATCGCCATCGGATCGAGCCCGGCCGCGAGGTGGGCTCGGTTCGCGGGGATGATCATCCGTCCCGCCGCGACCTCGTCGCGCACCTGCTCGGGGGAGAGGTGTCCCTCCCGGACCGAGACTCGCTGCATCTCCGGCGTGATCGTTCCGAGGCGGGCGTGCTCGAGCTGTGTCACCGGCTGAAACTTCGCGGGCGCCACCGCCCGGATCCAAGGCCCGAGATCGGTGCGGCCGTGCCCACCGCACCCGACCGTCGCCTCTTCCGCTGCCTCGATGCGCCAACCCACGGGAAGAAAGTCCCACGCGGTGTGCTCGCTCGGTTCCGGCATCCCCGGGGTGTCCGGCGAGGAGAAGGAACGGGGACCCCCGATGTCGGAGGCGCGGGCGAAACTCCCGGGAGTCGTGCCGTCGCCGCGAGACGAGGGATTCGCTGCTCCGTGATGTGGAAGTGGGTGGCTCGGCAGCGGGTGACGGGTGAGTGCGTGACGCGAGCTTGGGTATGGCGGGATGGGGTAGGGGGTCATCGCATCCTCCCGAAGAGAACAGGGCCGCCGAAAAGGACAGGGCCGCCGAAAAGGACAGGGCCGCCGAAGAGGACAGGGCCGCCGAAGAGGACAGGGCCGCCGAAGAGGACAGGGGCAGAGGAGGGCGCGGCCGCGATCGGGCCGGAGCACGCTTCCCTCCGCCGGTACGAACCGGATCAGGTTCTGCGGGTACCTCTCAGCGACCGGACCGATCCCGATCGCGCCCCGAGCGCGGTGTCCCACCCTACCTGGAGTCGGGAAGGCGAGGAAGGTCCGCGTTCTCGGGGGGATGGTCGACGGAGGCCCGCCGCCCCTTGCGCCCGCGGCCCGATCGGGATCTCCTTGTGGGATCAGGGAGGACGCCGTGGGCCCGCCGCCAACACCAGAACTGCTCGACTGGGTCGCGCGAACCGTCGGAACGCCGCGCGTCGTCGCCCCCTGCGGCTGGCCCCAGGGACCCTCCCGAGTCTGGCGAGTCGTCGGCTCGGATCGCGGCCTCTTCTACCTCAAACAATTTTCCGAGGAGAACAAGCGCGATCAGGAGATCGCCGCGTACGAGTGTTTCGTGCCGGCGCTCCGGGGAGGCGCCGTCTTGCTCCCCGAGCTCGTCGCCCGGAGCGGGCCCACCCTCCGCTCCCTCCTCTTCAGCGCGCTCGAGGGGACCGTGGTCAGCCGATCCCCACTCGCTGAGGAGGAAGGGATCCGCCTGCACCGGATCGCGGGAGAGTTCATCCGTCGAATGCACGATCTTCCGTTCGAGGACGATGACACCTTGCCCCTCTCCCAGTCGATCCCCCTCCGGCTCGCCCTCTGGCTCGAGCGGGGTGGCGATCGACTCTCCGGTTCCGAGGGGGATCTCGCGCGAAGACTCGTCGGGGACGGATCGCTCTTCGCGGGGGATCGCCGCGTCCCTTGTCACCGCGACTTCCAGACCCGCAACTGGATCTTCGACCAGAATCATCCCGATCGTCTCGGTGTGATCGACTTCGAGCACACGCGTGCCGACCATCCTCTGATCGACTGGGTGCGAGTTCACGAGCGCGCGCTGCCGAGATATCCCCGCTGGTTCGAGGCATTCACTCAAGGCTATGGCGCAGCGGAGAATGGCCGAGCGCTCGATGACGGGATCGCCCTGCGACTGCGAGCACTTTCCGCAGTCCACGCCGTCGGTTCGGTGGTGTGGGGGTCGGCCCATCGCGATGCCGAGTTCGAGCGGGCGGGTCACGAGTTGCTCGCGCAGCTCCGGAGCTGACGCCCTCTCCCCCCGACCCCATCATCGAAATCGCCCTCCCCGCTTCCACGGAGAGGGCGAGCGGATCCCCAGCATTCCGTATCACCTTGGGGGGAAATGGGGAGGAACGCCCCGTCGCCGGATCATGACCCGGCGACACCCGGCCTCGCTGTCGCGAAAACGCGCGGGAGCTTTCCCGAACGACCCTCTTTCTGAGGGGCTTCGAATCGGGCCTCCGCTGGCGCCCGATTCGGCGGCGATCCTAACCCCCCCGCGGAGATCCGCAAGAGGTTCACTGAACCTGCAGTGCATGCACGTCCTTCGCCGCGGATCGCCCCCCCTCGTATCCCTGGAATTGGTGGGGACACCCTCCTAGGGGTCCTCAGCGAGATCCGGTCGAACTGTAGAACGGGGGAACCGGGCGGTCCGGGAGCTGGAAGTAGATTCCGTACGAAAGGGCGACGACCGGGTACTTCACGTACAGCCGGTAGTGACGGAATTCAGCGAGCTCCAGGTCGGCGTGCTCGCAGACGGTGGCGACCAAGTCGCCGTAGCGCGGGAACGGCTTGAAGGCCATCCCGCGGGGATCGGTTCCGAGCGAGTGGAGCGATTCGCAGAAGTCGTGGCGGTCGATCCCGCGGCTCGGAGCCTCTGTGGGGGTGAGCAGATTCTGTCCTCGGTTGATCTCGAGGCGGGGAACGACGCCGCGCCAGACGTCCGGGTGGACGAACACATCCAGGAGCATGTCCTTCGACGGATTCCGCGGGAGGAACACGAACGGGGCTGCGAGCATCTCTCGTCGTCGGTAGCGGGGCGAGGCATTCTTGTCGATCGATGCGAAGAACATCGAGAGCTCGCGGCTCTCCCCGGCATCGTCACCGGGGAGGGTGTAGAGGAGACGCTTCCCATCGGCGACCAGGTCCACCTCGGGAAATGGATCGGTCGACAAGCTCTTCAGCGCGACCGAATAGCCGCTCCGGTCGAGCCTCCCACCGTGGAGTACCTGCTCGGCCTGCGGGAGATCTTGATCGCTCTCGCCGGAGAGCACCCTCCCCCCCACCAGAATCGTCAACTCGGGTCGCAGCCGGCGCAGGCCATGACTGCCATAGATCGCCAGCTCGTCGCACCATTCGTCGCTGTCCACGGACGGATAGACGAAAAAAGTGGTGAGTACGACATCGTTCTGCAGCCCGAGCAGGTTGCTCATGCCGCGAAAGATGCTCTGTTTGCTGGTCGCCTCGATCTTCTCGCGCGCATCGACCAGCTGACTCCCGATCAGAGTGTCGAGGTTCGACTTCCTGCCGCCGAGGCTCGCGATCGCATCCTCGAGATGATCGATCGCCTCCCCTGCGCGACCGCAGACGTTGGCAGCGACCCCGCGGGCTCGCCCCGCCTCGAGGACCGTGCGCAGGCTTCCAGTCGCGGGGAGCTGATGGAGGGCACGGAGTGGGTCGTCATTTCGGAGGGCGCTGCAGGTCCGCACGCAGAGGGTCTGGTCGAGCGACCAGACGCGAGAGAGGTCCGTGGGGCGGGGAAGACGTCCATCGGTCGAAACGAGGCTGATCAAGGCCTCGAGAAGCTCGGCACCGACTTCCTTCAGTGACTCCGCCGTCACGTTTCCCAAGTGACCTCCTTCAGGGTGGAGGGTACCGGTGAGTCCGGATGGCGCAAGCACACCGGTGATCTACGGCAACGAGAGGTGGAAGGAGAACCGCGTGTGAACTCACCGGAAAGAGATCAGGGACAGGATGGATAGAACGCGCACCCCACTCCACCGGCCACCGCTCCGCAACTCGGGAACGGCGGGGCGGGAGGAGGTCCGCCCGCGAAGAGATAACCGAGAAGGTTGATCGGGTCGCCGATCGTCAGAGCACCATCGACACTGATGTCCCCCGATTCGAGGCAGTCGAGCGGTGACCCGAGGAAGATGTACGACAGGATGTGGACCACGTCCCCGATGTCCGGACTCCCCGTCCCGTTCGGGTCTCCGCGGCGGAACGAAGTCCCGGTCGGCATCGGCGACTCGACGACCCGGAGCGCGTTCGCGTACTTCCCGCGCCAGGGGTTTCCCGAATCTCCGTCGTAGGTGCAGACGAGTCGTACCTCTCCGTCGCTTCCCGGATCGACCTCGATAAATCGAGCGACGTACCCCGCAGGGTTGTCGGATGGGAGCCGGGTGGAAGGATCCCCGGGGCCCGAAAAGAGAGCACCTCCCGAACCGGGTTCCGGGTTGTCGATGCCGACCGAGCTCGCATTCAAGAATCCGATCGAATCCTCGAGGGTGACGAGCACCGCGCGGTCCCATCCGTAGTAGTTGCGATGTCCGTAGAGGACGAGGTCGTAGCGCGACGAGGGATCGAGCCCGGTCAGGATCAAGCGGAGGTCTCCCGTCGGCGACGGGGAGGCGATGTACGAAATGCAGCCGTGGGCGGTGACGTGCCCGTCGAACACATCCCAAGCGTCGACCCCCGGGAGCGGCCCTCCGCTCAAGTCGAGGGCGTGGTCGCCTCCATCGTACGTCCCTCCTTCGACGGTCAGAGTCACGCCGGTGGCGAGTCCGGAGGCTCGGTCGACGAGCTCGCCGCTCGAAGGAAATCCACTCCCGCCGATCGGCGAGGTGATCTTGGTGATGTTCTCATCCCGCTGACCCAGCCGCCATGCGAGGTCGTTGAACGCGATGAAGCCCCCAGCGCTCGCGGGGAGGAACTGCGCGGTCACCGGCGCATCGGCGCTCAAGGTCACCATCGTCGTCGACATGATTCCGGTCACCGCGCCGGCCCAGCCGTCGAAGATCCACCCTGGCGCGGGCTCGGCGGTGAGGGTGACCGTCTGGCCGTCCTCGTAGAGCGGTCGGTCGGGGGTCCGACGGATACGACCGCCCCCCTCGATCGTCTCGACGATGCGGTGGATCGCCGCCCCCTTCGAGATCACGAAGCGATCGGTGACGCTGCTGTCGATGCGCACGTTCTCGAGCCAGAGCAGGTCGCCGTCGACCCGGAGCAGACAGGAGCCGTGTTCGATCTCATCGAACGCCATCGCCGGATGCCCCCCGTTGCCCCCCGTCTCTCGGCCACCGTGACCGCCGACGACGTACACCGCGCCGTCCGCGACGAGCCCCGGGGTCTTGGTGTATGCGCCGTCCCCGTTCGGATCGCCGTCTCCCGAGTCGAAGACGTGCCCGTCTGCGATCAGGACCGGCGTCGCGGGGGTCGCGAAATCAGGGGAAGTCCCATATCCGTGCGCACCGTCGATCAGCATCGAACGTTCGTAGCCGTGCGAATGCCCCGACAGGACCAAGTCGACCCCGCCCGCTTCCAGGATCGGAACGACCTCTTCGCGAGCGAGTACCAATCTTCCCCCGGAGTCGGTGCCGTCGTTCGAGTCGTGCGACCCCTTCGTGTACGGCGGGTGGTGGAAGAACACGACGACCCAGTCGGCGAGGGTGCTCGCAAGGTCTAGGGCGAGCCAGTCGAGCATGTTCGACGGGGGCTCCAGATCCCCCTCGGCGGTGTCGATCGAGATGAAGTGCACGTTCTGGTGGTCGAAGGAGTAGTACGCGCGCGTCCCCGACGCCACCCCGCCGAGCTCCCCCGCGGTCGGCAGCACGAATGCTTCGAAGTACGGCCCGAACTGCGTCGCCGAAGTGGAACTGCTCGCATCGTGGTTCCCCATGGTCGGCCAGATCGGGCTCCGCCGGAGGATCTCTCCGTAAACGTCGAAGAAATACTCGGTGTACTGCTGATCGGTGCCATTCGAATACGCGATGTCTCCGACGTGGATGAACAGGTCGGGGCCGGCACCCTCGGTCGCGGCGAACATCGCGTCGCGGACCGCGAGTTGATTGTCGTTGCCGTCTCCGGAGTCACCGACGATCCAGGCGCTGAACGGAAAGGCGGTTCCCGCGGGGAGCGGAGTGGTGAAGCGGTACGCCGATGTCCCCCCCCCGATGACGCCGCCGGTCGCGGTACCGAATTGGTAGTAGTACGTGGTCCCGGGGGTGAGGCCGGTCAGTGTCACGGTGTGATCTCGCTCGCTCAAGTTCGACGGGGGGACCGCGACCGTGCCGGTCACCAGGGTCGTCAGCGATGCGGGGTCGGTCCCGTACTCGACGATCGGGTCGGTCGGGAAAGTGTCGTCGACCCGCCAACGAACGAGCACCGAGTCGGGGGAGAGCTGCAGGAGGTAGGCGTCGCGGATCAGCGGCGGGCCCGCGTCGACCGGCGTGATCCCGACGAAGACGATGGAGAGGAGCGCGGCCGTGAGCCCCGAACGAATCGCGTGGATCCTGCGGTGTGTGTTCATCCCGAACGGACCTCCCCCCCGCGCGCATCGGTCGGGGTGTCGGCGGGGGGAGCTCCTCGCGACTCGATCTCCTCGAGAAGCTCCGCGACCCCGGCGAATTCGGGGGCGAGGCGTTTCGCCTCCTTGGCATCGCGGCGGGCACCTTCGGGATCCCCGAGGTCGAGCAAGATCCTCCCCCGGGTGACGAGATGCATCGGGATCCGGCGACGGGCGAGGACGCGATCCGCTTCGGCGAGCGCGGCTCGGAGTTCGATCAGCCGTCGCGGCTCGTTCCCGGCCGCTTCGTAGACTTCGGCCCGCCGGACGAGCCAGCTCGTTCGAACCGCAGCCCGGGAGAGCTCGGCGTCGATGAGCGAAAGCGCGGTCTCGTACTCGCCGCGGGCGATCTCGACGGAGATCCACGCGTCCTTGACGAGCAGTGAGTCTCCGAGGGTTTCGAGCGCGTTCTGATAGCCGCGGGCGGCCTGTTCGAGTGCACCCTGCTCGGAGAGCAGTGCCCCGCAGCGCAGTGCTCGATCGACACTCGGGGCGAGAGTGAACGAGCGGGTCACGTCGGCGATCGCAGCTGCGAGCTCGCCCGCGCGAACGTGGAGCGTTGCGCGTGCGTCGAGCACGGCGGCAGCGCGGTCGGGAACCGCCTCGATGACTCGGTCGAGCAGAGGGGCCGCCTCGTCGTCGCGCTCGAGATCGACGTAGCAGAGCGCTCGCTCCAGGGGCTCCTCCCACGGGGCGAATGGGGACGGTCCCCCATCGGCGACGATCGTCACCGCGAGATCGCGTGCACGGTCGCAGTCGGCGAGAGCTTCGGCGGGTTTCTTGTGAAAGCGGAGGAGTCGCGCGCGGAGCAGATGGAGATCCGGCCGCGGCGTGGCCGCGGACTCGATCTCGGCGGTGACCCGCTGGATGTCGACGTGGGCACCGTCGTGGGCCGCCAGGGGGCCCGTGGTGACCCCGAACAATATCGAGAGGAGCATCACTGGCACCGAACTTCGCAGATGCCGTTCGAGGACGGGTCGATGAACGCAAAGCCGCGATTTCATCGGCGCGACAACTCCGGTCAAGTCGGCTCCTCAGTGATCCGGACCCACCGAATCGCGTTTGCAGGTCACGACCCAGTCTCGTCTACGGGCATAAACCGCCCGCGAGCAACGAGTTAAACTGCCTCTATGGTACCTCCACGGGGGACCTGCGACACCGAGCATCGCCGGCAATTCCACAAACTTGCTGGGATGCCGGACTTAGCAGTCCGTAGAAAGTGTGCTTCCGATCCGAAAGATCGACTCCTCAGACGGGCGGTGACCCCCGCGCACCGCGAGTACACCCACCCCCTTCGTTCCCGTAGGGTCAGGGGTCATGAAGAAGAGGGCGGGCACGCACTGCGAGCCGACCCCGACGGATCTTCGGTTTGCCGCCGAACGGATCCGAGCTCCGGACGTCCTATCACCGAGAGGCGGGCAGCTCCGCTCGCCGCCGGGCGGGAAGGGGAGACCTCGAAAGTGATACAGGTCTATCCCTGGTCAGAGGAAGCGCTCGCGTCGCGCCCGAGCCTCGTCTCCGCCGCGCGACGCGTGGTCCGAGACGCGACCGAGGCGGAGGACGTCGCCGACGAGGCGATCGCCCGGCTCGCCGCCGCCACCGCGGCCGGGGAGTCGATCGAATCCGTCGCGGGGTGGCTCCACCGAGCGGCGCTCCGGATCTCGGTCGATCGAGCGCGCGCCTGGGTTCGCCGGCGGCAGGAAGGTTGGCGTCACGAGGCGGCGCGCCGACCCACTGCACCGGACCCCGAGCGAGTGCTCGAAGAGGTCGAGACGCGGGAACGACTGTGGCTCGCGGTGCTCGAGCTCCCCGACCGGCAGCGCGACGCGGTCGTGCTCCGGCAGATGGACGGGCGGAGCTTCCGCGAGATCGCGGACCTGCTGGAAATTTCCGAAGCGACCGCTCGGGGTCACGTGCATGCGGCGCGAGCGACGCTCCGGCGTACGCTGTGGGACCTCGATCCGACGGAAGGGCGAGGACGATGATCGAAGATTCTCGGCTCGAGTCGCTCATCCAGCGCAAGCTCGACGGGGAACTCAGCGATGCCGAACGAGTCGAGCTCGCCGAGGCGATCGCGAACGACCCCACCGCCTGCCGTCGACACGACGAATTCGTCGCCCTCGAGGGGCTGCTGTTCGCGGTCGGTCGCTCGGACCGCCCCGCGCTGGAGCCCGATCTCTCGCCCTTCGCCGACGATGGGGCGGTCCCGGATGAAGAGGAATTCCTGGGTTCCGCGGTGGGACTCTCGACCATCTTCGGAGCTCTCGCCCTGGCGGCGATCCTGTGGATCGGATCGATGTGGGTACCTCCGTCGCCCACGGCGCCGCCCGTTCGCGAAATCGCTGCCCTCGAAGTCTGCTCCCTCTCCGACGGGTTCCTCGCGGTGCCCGGGGAGAGCGCGAATCCCGACATCCAAATCGTGTGGATCTACTCGCTGCAACAACCCGCGGAAGGGAACGTACGATGAACCGAGTCTCTCCGGCTCGACTGCTCGCAGGATCGGCCCTCTTCTTCTTCGCCGTCGCTTCTCCTCTCATCGCGCAATCGGACCCGGGCGCCATCCCGCGGCGCGAGGCACTGCGAGTGGTGGCCTACCCCCTCGAATCCGCAAACCCCGACGAGACCCAGAATCTGCTCGAGTCGCTCTTCCACGGAGATGGGCCGCTCGTGCGGATCACGAGTGACGCACGGACCAACACCGTGATCGTGTATGCGCCGGATTCGGTCCACACCCACGTTCGGGATCTGATCGGGACGCTCGATCGCCCCGTGAAGCAGACGCAAGTAGAGATGGAGACGGAGACGAGGGTCCTCATCTTCCAGCACATCACGGTGGACAGCCTGCGCCCAGTGGTGCAGCTGCACAACGTGCAGATCGCGACCAACGCCGCGACGAACAGCCTGATCGTGCGCGGCAAGACAGTCGAGATCGAACGTGTGGTCCAAACTCTCAGAGCCATCGATGTCGAGACCCCCTCGGTCGAACTCGAGTGCTGGCTTCTCGAGTCGGGCAGGGGCACGCAGATCGGGGATCATGTGGAGTTGAAGGGACTCGCTCCGGAGCTCGCGCGCGCGGGCCTCGAGGGGTTCGGAGTCTTCAGCCACATGGCGGTGCGCAGCCTCGCCGGGGAAAAGTTCGACTCGAGTCAGAGCTTCGTGAACCGCCGGCTGCGGAACATGGCCCTCGGGGGAGTCGTACGGCTGGTGGACCAGGGCAAGACCGCGCAGATCGGGATCGGGATCTCGATCTCGATGCAGCTCGATGAACTCGTGGACTCGAAGTCCTCGGGCAGCTTTCAACTGAACACCGAGCTGAGCACACAACCGGGCAAGTTGGTGGTCGTCGGCCTCGCCCCGACCGGGGACGAGAGTGCAAAGCCGCTGGTCCTGGTGCTGCGGGTGAAGAAGTAACTTCCGTGAGGGTCTTCTCCGATGGTGGAGTCACTCCAGTGAGGGACTGTCCCGACGGCGGTCTGCAGAGCGGCTGCAGAGAGCTCAGCGCGGCCGCGCTGCAATCGACCGTCGGGACAGTTCCTCGACCAAGGTCGTCTTCGCGAACCCGGCGCACGACTTCCCCAAGAAGCTCACCTACGAACTCGTGGAAGACACCCTGACCGTGACGGTCGAGGGAGTGCGCGGCGGGGAGACGACGGGCTTCACGATCCGGTGGCGGCAGGCGCGCTGAGGCCGACTTCACCCCTCACCCCTCCAGCCGAATCCCCTCGTCCTCCGGGGTGAGCACGATGCGGGCGACCGCATAGTAGAGTTCGGTGATCGGCACCAAGCCGATGGCGCGCCGTTTCTCGACGACCGGCAAGAACTCGAGTTCCAGCTCGCAGACCTGCTCGATCATCGCGAGGATACGTTCGTCCGGATCCGCGACGGGGAGACCTCGGACCAGCGCATCGCGGACGGGGACGTTCACCCGCTCCGCCACTACTTCGAGCAGCTCGGCCTCGAGCCTGGCGGGGCGGAACCCCTCGTCGCGCGTCGGACTCCAGTGGGCGAGCAGGCTCCGCAGGACCAACTTCGCGGTCAGGACACCCTCGTAGCGATCATCGTCATCGACGACGATCAGCGCGTTCGGCACGGTCTTGTCCTCAGCACCCGTGACGAGGCGCGCGATCGCCTCGCCGAGCGGGCGGTCGCCGGGGATGGTCGCGAGTCGACTGTTCATCAGCTCGCGGGCGGTGACACTCTCAGGGGCCATCGGCCTGCCCCTCTCGAGCCGCGAGCGCGATCGAATGCGCCGAATAGAGACCCCGCAGGAGCTCCTCCGAGGATACCTGCCCCTGGATCCTCCCTTCGACATCGCAGATCGGCAGCACTTGCGCGGAGCGCGCCAGCGCGACTAGGAGAAGATCGGGGAGCGTGGTCGCAGACGTGAGGTGTTCGAGGTCACCGCGCGCGATGGTGTCGATGGTGCGCGCGAGGTTGCGGCGCAGGAGCTCCGCTACCTTCGCATCAGCGAGCGTGGATGCCGGGCCTGGTTCGATCCCTTCGGCGAGTTTCGCGAGGATGCGCCACGGGGTGAGCTCGCCGGAGAGTTTCCCTTCCTTGTCTTGGAGGAAGAGCGGCTCGGGGGAGATCGAGCGCTGATGCTTGTGCAGTTCCGACATCAACCATGCCGCTTCTCGGACCTGGTGCTGGTTCCCGAAGCGGATGCAGCGAGCCGACATCAACTCGGCCGCGGTGGCGACCCGGGAGCGCAGCGCGATCGTGCTCATCCCCAGGTCGCCGCTCAGCCGCTCTTCGCGCTCGACGATGCTCCAGGCGCGGGCGAGCGCCAGCTCCATCGACTGGAAGAGCCGGTTGTCCGCGTAGAAGATGTTCTGCTCGCCGATCTTCCGGCGCAGCCCCGAGCCGGTCATCGTCCCCTTCAGGGTGTCTTCGATCCCGCAGACCACCAGGGTGATCCCCCGCTGGCGCAGGATCTCCCAGAAGTGCTCGAGCATCGCCATCGCAGTCCCCCCCACCGCGCGGAGACGCTTCATCCGGAGGACCACCACTCTCGTTTTGGGGGTGATGCACTGGAGCATCTCGTGATCCAGGTCCTCTGCTGCGGCGAAGTAGAGAGCGCCCGACATGTTGACCGTCACCACCGGAGTGGGCGCCGCGCGGTTGAAGGGCACTTCGTCGAACCCTCCACCCTCCCGCGGAACAAGCTCGGTCAGGTCGGTGCGGCCGATCGTGCGCAGGAGCAGCACGATCGAGAGCGAGACGCCGGCGAAGATCGCGTATTCGAGGGGGAGAATCAGGGTCGAACCGAGGGTGCCGACCAACACGATTCGCGAGTTTCGCCCGGTGCGCCAAGAGAGTCCGAGTCGGCGCTTGTCGACCATCGAATAGGCGATGACGATCACCAGCCCCGCGAGGGACGCTTTCGGGATGTAGTTCGCGATCGGTCCGAGGGCGAGCAGCGCCACCGCGGTCCACACCGCCGAGAACGTCGCCGCGCCGCGGGTCCGTCCCCCCGCCTTGAAGTTCACCGCACTGCGAGTGAACGAACCCGAGCTCGCGAAGCAACTGAAGAAGGACCCGACCACCTTCGCGGCCCCCTGCGCAGCGAACTCGCGGTTGTAGTTCAGGCGCTGCCCCGATCGGCTGGCGATCGCCCGCGCGATCGATCCCGCCTCGATCAAGCCGAGCACCGAGAGAGCGAGAGCTCCGATCCCGAGTTCACGGGTCAATTCGTAGTCGAAGCTCCCGAGGAGCACGGGGGCGTGAAAGGGCGGGAAGCCGCCGGAGATCGGGCTCATGTCGCGGACGATCTCGATCCGGATCACGGACTCGGGGTCGTCCCACCCGAGCAGATACGCGGTGGCCCCGGCGATCAAGATCGCGAGGAGGGCGGCGGGAATCCGCGGACTGATCTTCGGGATCGCGATCACCAGGGCGGCGGTGCCGAGCCCGATTCCCAGCGCGTAGAGATTGGTCTCGGGGACCCGCGCCAGCGTCTCGGTGAGCACCTCGTACGATCGCTCGGCGTGGACGGCGGAGATGTCGACCCCGAGCAGGTTCTTGAGCTGATTGACCGCGATCAGGATCCCCGCCCCCGCGGTGAAGCCGATCACCACCGACTGCGAGACGTACCGCACGATCCCCCCCATGCGGAGGGCCCCGAAGGCGACCTGGAAGAGCCCGGTGAGGAACGAGAGGTAGAGGACGACTTCGAAGAGGTCGACGCCGTACTTCTTGGGGAGGTGGGCGGTCAGGCTGAGGATCAGCATGCAGAGAGCGTTCGTCGGGCCGGTGACGAGGTGCCGGGAACTGCCGAAGATCGCCGCGATGGCGCACGGGATGATCGCGGTGTAGATCCCGTAGACGGGGGGGAGCCCGGCGATCAGGGCGTACGCCATCCCTTGGGGCACCCCCATCACCGCCACGGTCAGACCGGCGACCGCGTCGCCCCGGGCGTCCTGGCGCAGGTAGCGGGCGACCTTCATCTCGACCGAGCCCCTCGATCCGCAGGACGTCCCCGTCAGCCCCGGACCCATGAGACGCAACCGGGGCCCGAGGGGCAAGGGATCCCTTGGATGGGACTGGCTCGCCGAAGGTGATGCCTGTCCCGGACGCCTCGCCTACCGGTTCACCTTCGTTCCAATAGGTCTGCGTCTCCCCGTTACCGGATCTTGTGCGATCGTGATTGCTCGGAGTACCGCCCGAGGTTCGGGACAGGCATCAGCGCTGTGCGCTGAGCCAGTCCCATCATCCAAGTCCTCGGGGAGTGACTCCACCCGCTCGATGTCAGGAACCGGATACTTCACCCGTCTAGTTCGTACGCGACCCGCAGCCACTTCTCCACCGTGCCATCGATCTCATCGACCGAGGTGATCGGAATGCGGTGGGTGATCCGGTCCTTCTTCTCGATTCCACCGGTGTCGATCAGTCGAGCGGGAATCCTCCCCTTCGCCCCCTTCAGAGCGAGGCCGAAGTCGACCCGGGAGCGCGTCGACGGCTTCACCTCGGCGATCACGTGCTCGCGGTAGACGGGGACGATCGTCTTGCACGGACAGATGAGGATGTCTTTCCCGATCGAGCGGGCGAGCGCGACGAGCGCATCGTGAACCGGGCGCAGCTCCGCCTTCGCTCCGGAATACATCGTCTCGACGTACTCGCTCGCCTGACGCAGATACGCCTTCGCGTCGGTCCATTCGGCGCAGCGGCCGATGCTCAGGTCGGCGAGCATCCCTGCAGTCGTCATCCCGAGACCGTGTTCGGCCTTCAACCAGGCGCGGCGCGCCTTCGACTCGGCGGGGAGCTTCGCGCGAGCGATGAGACGGTTCCACTGCTCGACCGAACGTCCGGTCTTCTCGGGGATGTTCTCGACCACCTTCTGCGCGTAGGCGACGGACGGGTGAAGATCGTAGGACGCAGCCTGACGTCGAACCATGGGGAGGCTCCTCTCGGTGGACCACAGTATTCCTACCGTCCCCCATTCCAACCCTCAAGCAGGGACCTGCTTGGGGTCGCGATCGGTCTGCGACTCGACGGAAGCGCTCAATCCGCTTCCGGGTTCGCCGCTCCCCACGGCGAACTGGGACTCGACTGATCGGACGCTCCCCACCACCAAGGTGGATCGGACTTCACCTCCGAGCGAACCCCAATTTCGAGGATCGTCTGTTCGATCACCTTCCCCTCGGGGGTCCAGCGGGTGGAGCGGATCGACGTCTCATCGTCGGCGCGAAGGTCGTACACGAGGTACCCGGTCCGTTCGCTAAAGAGGAGGATCCGTTTCGCCTCCATCGCCGTCTTCTCGAATCGAGGAGTGAGGCGCCACCCCACCACAGATTCACCCCCGAACTCCTGCGAGACCTTCTCCCGTTCGAAGCGCACCCAAGTCACGAGTTCACTCCCCGCGAAAAAGACGAAGACGATCGCCGCGATCGGCACGGACGCGATCAGTGCTCGTCGCACCCGGCGCGACGGGACTCGGTCGGTCATCGGGGTGCTCCCCTCTTTCCACTCGTCCGACGGGTCCTCGCCGGGTACCCGCCCATCATGGCCCAGGAACCGGGCTTGGGCACGAACTCCAGCCCGGAGCGAGCCCACCGCGTCCGAAGACTGAGTTGCGCCCAGGGGTGCATTCGTGTTGAAATGCGTCGGCTATCACGCCATCTCGGAGGCTCAGAGGAGGGTCTCCGAGCGGGCTCGTCTGATCCGAAACAAGAAGCGAAGCATCCTCCCGCGGAATCGGGTCGCTCTGGTCCCGTGCGGTGGGTCGCGATCGTCGAGAGTGAGGTGGGGTGTGACGGTGCTCAATGCCGCGCGTGGGGCATTCATCGCGGCGGTCCTCGGAGCACTGCTCCTGACCTCCCCCGCGCAGGCCTTTACCGGTTGTGTGAACTCTGCCACCGCCGGCCATTACACCGTCGACTTCCTCGGCGTCGCCTACAACCCAGACGGCACGAGCACCTGGAACTACACCGTCACGTGGGACGGTATCCCCCCTTCGCTCAGCCACTTCACGCTGAAGCTCTGCCATCAGGCCGAAGTGATCTCATCCGTTCCCGCGGGAGCGGAGGTCGGGTACGACGGATCGACCGGTCTCTACGGGATCAAGTGGGACGACGTCACCATCGAAACCCCGGGCGTTCCGGTCCCGTTCACCTTCACGCTCGATCAGCCCTACGCGATCTCAGGGACGATCTTCGCGGCGAAGGCGGGGCCGTACCCGAACTTCGGCTGGATCTGCGGGCCGAGCAAGAAGTGCAAACTCGCACTCGTGCCCCCCAGCGACCTCGTCTGCACCGTCCTCGATCCGTGCACCTGCGAAACACTGCTGACCTGGACGAACATCAGCGTGGTCGACCTGATCAACGTGCGGGTCGACGGGGTTCTGGTTGCAACTCTCCCCGGCGACACGACCTCCACCATCATCACCGTGAAGCCCGGGACCCACGCGATCGAGGTCACCGGGGTCATCGATCCTGCCGGCGACGGCTACCAGCACGGGGGCGGTTCATACCCCTTTGGTGGCGGCGGGTATGGGGATGATGACGACGACGACGATGACGACGACGACGACGACGATGACGACGACGACGACGACGGCAACCCGGGAGACAACGACCAGGAGACCGACCCCGCGATCTGCGAGGTCATCTGCCCCGACCACACCCCGGTCCCCCCCAAGGATCTCGTCTGCACTCCCGACCCGCTCGACTGCTCGGTCACGGTCTCCTGGGTGAACTCGCGCGACTACACCGAGATCATCGTCTTCCTCGATGGCCTCCCCTTCGAAACACTGCCGGGGAGTGCGACGAGCACGATGATCGGCGGGCCGCTGATCGGTTCGCACGGGGTCTGCCTGGCGGGCACGACGACGTGCGGCGACCCGTTCGCCGAGGTCTGCTGCCAGTTTTCCTGCGATGACCCCACCCCACCCCCGGTGACCGACCTCGTCTGTGAGGTCGCGGACATCTGCACCTGCGAGACCGAGGTCTCGTGGACGAACGGGGCGGCGAACTACGATTCGATCGAGGTGTTCGTCGACGGGAACTCCGCCGCGATCCTTCCAGGGTCGGCGACCTCGACGGTCGTCCTTCTCGGCGGGCCGGGAGAACACGTGATCTGCGTCGTCGCGACCCGGAACGAGTTCACGAGTGAGTTCGCCTGCTGCGGCGCGAATTGCCCGGCCATCCCCGACGATCCTCCTTTCGCTCTGACCTGCGACGCGCCGCCGGCGCCGAATTGCGAGGCGAGCGCGATCTGGCTCGGGGGCGGCGTGTACTCCCAGATCGAGGTTCTTCTCGACGGGGTCGTGGCCCAGGTTCTCCCCGGCGATACGTTCGAGACCACCGTGGCGATCCCCACCTCGGGGCCGCACGAACTCTGCCTGCGGGCGACGACGATCTGCGGGGTCGTGCTTCCGGACGTCTGCTGCACGGTCGAGTGCATCGGACCCCCCGACCCGATCACCGATCTGACCTGCACACTCGTCGACCTGTGCAAGTGTCTCTTCACGCTCGACTGGACCAACGGGAACCCCGACTACGACACAATCCAGGTCCTGATCGACGGGGTGCTCCACGAACGGATCCCGGGCGACACGACCTCGCTCGCGCTGACGCTCCCCACCCCTGGCCTCCACGAAATTTGCCTGGTCCCGGTTCGCGCCGCGCTGCCCGGTCCCGAGACGTGCTGCTCGGTGGACTGCCCCGACGTGCCCCCGGCGATGCCGGAGAATCTGGTCTGCACTTTTGACCCTCTGACGTGCATCTTCACGGTGATGTGGTCGAACCCGGTCCCGTACTCATCGCTCGAGATCTTCGTCGACGGCGTCGCCGCCGGGACCGCTCCGGGGGGCGCGTCCTCCTTCTCGATCCCGTTCCCGCTCATCGGCCAGCACGAGATCTGCGTGGAGGGAACGACGATCTGCGAAGAGGTGACCCCCGCCGCGTGCTGTTCGGTCGAGTGCCAGATCCAGCCGCCCCTGCCGGTGCTCGATCTGGCGTGTGGGGTGGTCGATCCGTGCACCTGCATCGTCGCCGTCGCGTGGACGAACCAGGAGGCGAACTACGTCTCCGTCGAGGTCACCGTCGACGGAGTTCCATTCGCTTCCTTGGCCGGTACTGCGACCAACCTCGCGGTGACGCTCCCGGGTCCGGGAAACCACGTGATCTGCGTCTTCCCGATCCGCAACGGGGTCTCCGGCGATCAGGTTTGCTGCAAGGCGAACTGCCCGATCACCGACCCGATCCCCCCCGTGCTGCTCGAGTGTGTCGTCGACAAGCCGTCCGCGACCGCCACGATCAGTTGGCTGCCATCCGCGCTCTACTCCCAGGTCGAAGTGTTCCTGAACGGCGTGCTGGTCGAGACAGCGCCGGGGGACGCGACTTCGGCGTCGGTAGTTCTGACGCTGCCCGGCGTGAACACTCTCTCGCTGATCGCGACCACCGTCTGCGGTGAGGTGACCCCCGCGGTGAGTTGTGAGGTCACCTCGGGGCTGACCCCGGTGATGATCAACGGACTCAGCTGCTCTCTCGTGTCCCAGTGCACCTGTGACGCGACGGCGACGTGGACCAACGGCGAGCTGTACGACTCGATCATCATCCAAGTCAACGGGATCGTGGTCGCCACGCTCCCCGGAGATGCCGTCACGGCAGACTTCACTCTGGGAGCCCCCGGCACGCGCGAGGTCTGCGTCGTCCCGGTCATCAACTTGGTCGAGGGAGATGCCGTCTGCTGCATGGTGACCTGCGATGATGTACCGCTGACCCCACCGAACGGGATCACCTGCGACGTCGGCCCCGCACCCGACTGCGAAACCACCGTGACCTGGCTCAACCACTCGCAGTACGAGTCGATCCAAGTCACGCTCGACGGGGTGGTCATCAGCACCCAGCCGGGAGACGAGACGCAGACGACCGTGCTGCTCCCCGGCCCGGGTGCGCACCAGATTTGCCTCGTCGCGACGACGATCTGCGCCGACGTGCTCCCTCCGGTCTGCTGCACCGCGATGTGCGACTTCCCACCGGCGCCGCCGGAGAACGTCGTCTGCACCCTCGACGATCCGTGCCTCTGCACCGGAACGGTCACCTGGACGAACGCGGACGCCGACTACGACGAGCTGATCGTCGAGGTCGACGGTGTGGTGATCGCGACCCTCCCCGGCAGCGCGACGAGCGCGCCGGTCGGACCGGTCGCCCCCGGCCCCCACAACGTCTGCGTGACCGCGGTGCGGACGGGGCTCAGCTCCCCCGAAGTGTGCTGCGCCCTCGACTGTCCCGGCCCGCCGGCGCCGATCCCACCGAGCGGCCTGGTGTGTGGGGTCATCGACAATGGAACCTGCACGGTGAGCCTCGACTGGACGAACTCGATGCCGTACGGCGCCATCCAGATCCTCGCGGACGGGGTCGTCTGGGCCGATCTCGCCGGAAGTGCGACCCACTACGAGGCACCGCTCCCCGGTGGCATCACGAGTTCCGAGCTCTGCCTCGTCGCGACGACCGAGTGCGGCGACGCCGCCAACCAGGTCTGTTGTACGGTGGAGTGCCAGACCCAGTTCGTCCGAGGGGACTGCAACGTCGACGGAATCGTGAACATCGCCGACGGCGTCTACATCATGCGATTCCTCTTCCAGGGTTTCACGCCGAGCATCTGCCTCGATGCCTGCGACCACAACAGCGACGGCTTGGTCGACATCTCCGACGTGGTGTTCATCCTCCACTACATCTTCACCAGTGGTCCGCCCCCGCTCGCACCGTTCCCCGACTGCGGGGTCGACGTGGATGAAGTCCCGGGGTGCAACACGTATCCGTTCTGCTCGAACTGAAGAGGTGCGGAGCCCGCTCTGAAAATGGACTGTCCCGACGGTCGGTTGCGGCTGTGCACACGCGGAGGAGCCCCGGCAGCTCCTGCGGAGAGCCGGAAGAATCGCGCCGCTTCCCGCTCGGCTCACCGCACGATCGCGCTGACCACTTCTCCCTCGATCAGCACTCCGATGCAGTGCGTCGTGTACTCGAACGGGTCGCCGTCGTAGAGGGCGACGTCCGCGTCCTTGCCGACTTCGAGCGAACCCACTCGATCCGCGATGCCCAGGATCTCCGCCGCGGAGCGGGTCACCAATCCCAGTGCATCCGCGAAGGAACAGCCGAAGGATGCTGCGATCGCCGCCTCGTACAGGACCACGCGGGTCTTCGGGACATAACTCTCGTATCCCGATTCGAGGGCGCACGGGATCCCCGCCGCGATCAGTTTCGCCGCGGTGGTCATGCTCGCGTTCTCGGCCTCGCCACTCGCTCGGTACATCGGCGGGTGCAAGAGGACCGGGACCCCGGCCGCACGGATCGCATCGATATGTTCGTACGCCTCGGCGGCGCCGTCGAGGATCAATCGAAGGTCGAACTCCGCGGCGAGCCTCAGCGCGTTCCTGATATCGACGCTTCGGTGGCACGTGATCATCAGCGGGACCTCCCCCGCGACCACGCGCGCGAGCATGTCCTTGCGGAGGTCGACCGAGGGGGGGTCGGCCTCTGGATCGGCCGCATCCCGCGCTCGCTTCGCGCGGCTCTCCTGCGCTTGGATCAGAGCTTGGCGGAGCATCGAGAGCTGCTTCGCGCGGGTTCCGGGGCTCTTTCCCTCCCCCGCGAGCGCGTCGGCGCCGAGCGTCGCGGCAACCGCGAAGAGCGGCTTCAGTACCACCCCGTCGACGTCGCCGGTTCGGGTCTTCGCGATCATCGTCTGTCCACTGATCAGCTGACCCGGCGCGTGACCGGTGTGCACCGTCGTCACCCCGAAGCTGCGCACCCACGCGATGAGCGGTTCGCGCCCGTTGAAGGCGTCGATCGCGCGCAACTCCGGCTGCATCGCTTCCGATCGCTCCAGTTGGTCCTGGTCATGATCGTAGTTCAGCCAACCGGCGAGGCCGATCACCGAGTGCCCGTCGACCAGTCCTGGCGTGACCACCGGCGCCTCGATCTTCCGCGCGTCCGCGGGGACGGTGACTCGCGCCCGCGGCCCGACCGCGGTGATCTTTCCCCCCTCGATCAGGACCACACCGTTCTCGATCGGTGGACGCCACCCACCGTCGGGGGTGCGCGCTTGGGTGTGGATCACCGCGCCGTAGATCGCGGTGACCTGCCCCGCCGCCGCGGGGGTGGCGAGTCCCTTCGCCACCTCGAAAGAATCGAGTCCACCGAGCGGTCCATCCGGGGTCTGCGCGCACGCCGGGGTGCCGATCACGAGGAGTGCGAGAGAGAACGCTTGGAGCGCACGCATCACCGCACCTCCCGATCGATGCAACAGCCGGTGAAGACCCGGTCATCCCCGGCGCCGAAACCACCCTCTGCGTAGAGGAGGTCCGCGGGATCGTCGCGGTCGAAGACCGGGACCCCATCGACCCACGTTTCGAGCACCTTCGTGTACACGCTGAAGGGATCGCCGGAGAGGATCGCGAAATCCGCGTCCTTCCCGACGTCGAGCGAACCGATCCGACCGTCGAGATCGAGCATCTCCGCGCCGGAGAGGGTGAGCGCTCGCAACGCCGCACCGCGGGACATCCCCGCGCGCACCGCGAGGGCAGGCATTCTCATGAAGAGGCGACTGTCGGTGATCCAGTCGTCGGTGTGGAACGCGACGGGGACCCCTCTCGCCTCGAGCACCGCGCCGTTTCGGTAGTCGAGGTCGCGCGCCTCGAGTTTTCCGCCGGGGCTGTCGATGAGGATCAGCGAGCAGGGCGCGCCGGCAGCGGCGATTTCGTCCGCGACCTTCCACGCTTCGCTGACGTGGTGGAGGACGACCCGAAAGCCGAATTCATCGGCGAGGCGCAATACGGTCAGGATGTCGTCGTGACGGTGCGTGTGATGGTGGACGATGCGCTTTCCCTGCATCGCCTCGACGAGGGGCTCGAGCGAGAGGTCTCGGGGCGGCAGCTTCTCGGGGTCTCCCGCAGCGCGCTCGATCTTCGCGGCGTATTCCTGCGCCGCGATGTACTTCGCGCGCACCAGCGCCACCGACTTCGCCCGCGTGCCGGGGAAGGGGGCATCTCTCATCGAGTTCGTCCCGTTCGCCATCTTCAGACCGCCGAGCCGGCGTCCCTCGGGATCGAACATCGACAACGACTCGACGGTGTCGGTCCCACGCAGCTTCAGGTAGATCGTCTGACCCGAGATCAAATGCCCCGATCCCGGCATGATATTGACGCAGGTCAATCCCCCTGCGGCCGCCCGACGAAAGCCCGGGCTCCGGGCGTTCACCGAGTCGAAGACATCCGCTTCGGGCTGGATCGGGTGGGACGAGTCTGCGCCCATCCCCCACCCCAGGTGACTGTGGGTGCAGACTAGCCCCGGCATGATCGTCTTGCCGCCGACGTCGATCACCTCGGCTCCCGCGGGGATCGCGACAGCCGCCCGGGGTCCGACCGCGGCGATCTTCCCGTCCCGGACGATCAGGGTTCCGTCGGCGATCTCCGGACCCGAGACCGGCAGGATCCGAGCCCCGACGAAGGCGCGCACGGGGACCGGGGCGGCGGTGTCCTGGGCTGCGAGGGGGAGACCGAATCCGAGGAGGAGGGCGGCCCAGAGGGTGATGGACCTGGTGGGGTTCGAACTGCGCATCGTCACTCCCTGTCGTAGGATGGAGAGGAGACCGTAGAGGGATCACGCGGGGGCCGCAAGTGCCCTCACGAGGACGGCAAGGGGCTCGACATGCACTCGATCGGACACCTCATCTCGATCGCTCCTCTTCTCCTCGGGGCTCTGCTGCCCGCGCTCGGCTGCGGTGGATCTGCCTCCGCCGACGCGCCCGATCTCCTCCCCGCGATGCTCGCCGAGATCCAGGCGATGCCGCGACATGACACGGAACCCGCCACCTTCGACCGCTACGTCCGGGAGTCGCACGCCGCTGCTCTCGAACATGCCTTCGCCGAGGGTGCGCGCCCGGATGATCCCGCAGCGGGAGACGTGTACGCGGTCGAGATCTATCGCCTCATGGTCGATCGAGCGTTCGCCGAGGGGCGCACCGATTTGGCGGACATCCTGACCAGAGCGTACTTGGCCGCGGTGAGGTAGTCGTCTCGTCGGCTGGACGGTTCCATCGACTCTGGCCGCCGGGACGGGCACCCCGGTGGCGAGCCAGTCCCCACGCATTTCACGGCCATCGTCTGCGCAACAGGTTCCACGCTCGCCTCTGGGTCGAGAATCTCAGAAGATCAGGACGGATCCTCCGAGCTCGCGCATCCAGGGAGAAGAATGGCCAACGATCCCGATCGACGACTCTTCGAGGCGGCGGCGCGGGGGGATCCTGCGGCGCTCGAAGCTCTCTGGCGGCGCGAGCGCCGGCGGGTCGCGGCGGTGCTCTTGGCACATCGCCCCCGCGAGGAAGACCTGGAGGACCTCTTGCAGGAGGTCGGGATCATTTTCGTCGAGCGACTGCGCGAAGTGCGGGAACCCGATCGATTCCGCGCATGGCTGCGCATCGTCGCGCTGAATGTCGCGCGGGGAGCCGGGCGGCGAGTGAAGATCCAACGCGACCGGCGGCGCGGTCTCGAGGCTGCGATCGAGGTCCACGACCCGACCGGGGAGCGGAGCCTCGAACGCTCGGAAGCGCGCGACGAGCTGCGACAGGTCATCGCCTGGATCCGGGGGCTCTCGCCGAGCCTCGCCGAGCCGCTGCTCCTCCGCGCGGTGTGGGGAATGGCCCAGCGCGAGATCGCCGAGTGGCTCGGAGTCCCGGAAACGACGGTCGAGACCCGACTGGCCCGAGCACGCCGGGTACTCCGGCAAAGGATCGAGGAGGCCGATCGCCTCCGCCGCGCCGAGTGAAGGAGACCTCGATGCATGATAGTGAACTCTCGCGCGAAGATCTTCTGATCCACCGCGCCATCGATGGCTGCGTGGGGGTGGGCGACTGGGCGGAGCTCGAACTCCTCGGTCGTCGTGATCCTGCGGTGTGGAAGCGACTCGCCATCGCCATGCGGGGGGAGCTGACCCTGCGCCGAGCGGGCGCAGCGATCGATGCCTACCTGCCGTCGCTCCCGCTCGAGCGCCACGCCGTGGGCCGGCGCGCTCCGATCCTGATCGGGGGACTCGGCTGGGCTGCGGCTCTCGTCGTCTGCTTCCTCTGGCTCGGGGGACCGAGGCTCGGTCTCGGAAACTCCGAACACGGCAATCCTTCCTCCTCGCTCGGGGCGGCCGCCGCCTGGGCCCAGTACCTCGAGGCTGGAGATGCCGACGGTCGCTTCGTCCGCGAACTTCCGCCGGTGATGCTCGAAGCCACGCCGTCGGCCGATGGAGATACCGTCGAGGTGCTCTTCGTCCGCCGAGCGATCGAGCGCACGACCGTGGGGGAGATCTTCGAAATCAATGAAGACGACGCTGGCCGGCTCTCCTCGCGGCCGGTCCCGGTGCTGAGACTCGTCTCGAGCGAACCGCTTCGATGAATCGATGAGCGATCGGTGCCCGCGCTCCGGTCGCTCTCCGTGAGACTCTCCGTGGAAAGGAACCCTGCGATGCGCCATCGCTTCCCCCTCTCACTCGTCGCCATCTCCCTCCTCCTCGTCGGCGCTACGGTCGCACAGGATGCGACACCGGCGGCCGCGCCCGCCGACCCGTTGCTCCGAGCCCTCCTCGGGGACTCCCCGGAGCAGGACAGCACGGCGCCCCGGCGGGCGACAGCTCCGATCCCGCCCGTGGCCGATCCGCTGCTGCTCCCCCCCGCACCTCCGACGCCGGATGAGCCCCATGGACTGTGGCTCCTCAGCGATGGTCCCGCGACCGCTCCCACCATCCCGGACGAGCCCGCCCCTCCCCCGACCGGCGGTTGGCTCCTGACGCAGGACGGCACGGGGCGAGCGGTGTACGGGCAAGGCGGGACGACCGGGAATGGATTCAGTTTCTACGACGGCATTGCGGACGCGCGCGACTACACCACCTGGAACACGAACTCGAACCAGGTCGATCTGCGCGTCAGCGTCGAGGGGGGTGGCATCACCGTTCATCGCAATGGACGGCCCGTCCCCGATGATCAAATCGAACAGCACGGCTCGACTCTCCGCGTCCACGACGGAACCGGTCGTCTTCTCGTCACCATCGACGTTGCGGGCGATGGTCGGGTGACGATCCCCCCAGGGTGGAGTTTCCGCGGACCCGCGAACTGGGCCACCCAGGCCCAGAGCAAGAACGTGATCGGAATTCGCACCGGATCGATCGAGGCAGCCCTCGCGCAGCACCTCGGTCTGGGGGACGGCGAGGGGATCCTGATCAGCGAAGCAGTCCCGGGTCATCCTGCCGCGGCGGCGGGACTGCGGGCGCACGACGTGATCGTCGCGATCGACGGACGACGCCCCGCTACCCTCGACCTCCTCAAGAACACCCTCCAGACGAAGGAAGCCGGAGCCCACATCACGCTCACCGTGGTGCGCGCCGGGAACACCCTCGAGATTCGCTCCGAGATCACGCAGATCTCCGCTCCGGTCGGCGCGAACACGCTCCCGAGCGGCGCCTATGCGCTCTCACTCGGGGACTACGCGGGAGTGCTCACCGAAGAGGGCAACGTCCCCGCTCCAACCCTGCTCTGGCGGCGCAGTGGGAACGTGTTGCTCGGTTCGGAGGACGGGACGGCGGTGCTTCCGCCCTCGGCGAGAACGCTAGGATCGGCCCCGGCGCTCGGCCTCACCGGCGGCGGCGGCGCGGGAAGAGTGGTGGCCGTCCCCCGGCTGCCCGGGGGTTTGGCGGCGGGTCAGGTCGTGTCACCTGGGGCGAGCAACAATTTCGGCGGTCAGGTGGTCGGTCCGGATGGGAATCCGATCGCCGGGGCCCTGGTCGCTCCTGGCGCCGGCGGCGTGGTGGATCTCAGCCGGGGGCGGATCGCAGCTCCGGTGATCGGCGACGGATTCCGGCGCGCCGGGCCCGGAGGGGATCGCCTCGAGACGATCGAGAAGCGTCTCGAGAAACTCGAAGAGCTGCTGGAGAAGTTGCTCGAGCAGAAGAGCAAGGATCGGCAGCCTCGGGCGGAGGCGCCACGGCGCACCCAGAACATCGACGGCCGAGTCGTTGCGGTGATCGACGGTCTCGTGATCCTCTCGGTCGGTTCCGACGACGGAGTTGCGAGCGGAGACGAATTCGTGGTCTATCGAGGTGAGCAGTTCATCGGGAAGGTACGGGTCAGCTCCGTGACTTCCGAGCAATCCGAAGCAACCGTTCTCTTCACACACAACAACTTGGGGATCGAACAGGGACAGAGCGCAACCACGCGGTTGAAGAGCCTGACCACCCCGTGGGAGGGGGACGACACGGTCGGCGCCACGGGCACCGGCGGCTAGCCGGAAGACTCCCGGAGAGAGCTGAGAGGATCGCCGCAGCCGATCCGGATGCGGCGGACCCCTCGTTCTTCGGTTCTCGCTCGAGGGACTGCCCCGGCGGTGGGGGGCAATCGACAACGCTCCTTCGCGAACGATCGTCGGGACACTCCCTCAAGCCTCGACGGACCCTTGCCTCCGGGGCCCCTGCCAAGGAGAATCGGGTGCCCCAGCACAGCCCCGGAATCGGTACAGCCCCGGAAACGCACGATCCGCCCCCTGCGGTGCGGAGCTTCGGTGCACCGGTTCTCCGGGAGGGCGGAAGGTGGCTCCCAGTGTCTCGTCGAATTCTCCCGATCCTCTCCATCGTCGCTCTGGTCGCCTCCTCCGCCTTCGCGGGCGAAGCCAACGACACTTTTTCGCGGGGGGACGCGAACCGGGATGGCGCACTGAACATCGCGGACGCCGTCTTCGTGCTCGACTATCTCTTCGGCGGAGCCGGCGCCGTTCTCCCCTGTCAGGACGCCGCCGATGCGAACGACGACGGGGCGATCGACATCGCGGACCCGATCCTCATGCTCGGCTATCTGTTCGTGCCGCCGCTGACGCCGCTCGTCGCACCGTTCCCGAACCCCGGTTCCGACCCGACCGCCGACGGCCTCACCTGCGCACCGATCGACTGCGCGAACGCCGCGGAGGTCGATGCTCTGCTCACGCTGCTCATCGGAACCTACCCTCTTCCCGGTGCGGTTCCACCGCAGACGATCACACAGTCCGGAGTGACGGTCGAGATCTTCGCCGCGGACGCGGTGGTGACCGTCGACAGCGTCAGCTACGACCCGATCACGGATACGTTCTCCGCATCGGGCACCGCAGGCGCCCCGGCGGTACCGACGACGATCACCGCGTTCCTGATCAACGTCAGCTGCGATATCGCGGTGACCGGCAACTGGAGCATGACCGGTTCGCTCGACACCATCCCGATCAGCGCAGAGGCGTCCGAGGTCGTCGGCGTGACCCCGGGATCGGTGACATCATCGGTGACGAATACGAACATCGACTTTTCGGCGTGCGGGGGGATCGGCGTGATTCTTTCGATCGTCTCCGGTCTCTTCGATGCCGCGATCCAGGACGCGATCGATCAGATCGAGGTCCAGCTCGAGGCACAGATCACACAGGCCGTCGACGCAGTGATCGGGACGACGCCGCTAATCGTCTGCGAGTAAACCTGGCCCGGGCTCCGATGAGGCACCGCCTGCGGCGTCGCGGGGTGCCGGCCGATCCTCGACGGGGCGAAGGCCCCGCCTGCGGTCGGTCGGCACCCCGCGCCTTGCATTCGATACCTCCTCGAAGCCCTCTACGTGCATCGTTTTCAGAAGAGTGGCGATCGGGCGTATTCTTCCCAGATCGGGAATGCTTGGTCCCGGTCGGAGACGACCGGGACGAGATTCTCGGGCCAGGGGATACCCACCGTGTCCCATCGGATGCCCCGGTCCGACTCGGGCACGTACACCGAAGTGGTCTGATAGTGGAGCGTCGCGGAGTCCGTGGTGACCAGGAACCCGTGGGCGATCCCGCGGGGGATGTAGATCACGTGAGCGCTCTCGGCGTCGAGTTCGAGGCACTCGTACGCGCCGAAGGTCGTCGATTCCGCACGCAGGTCCACCAGGACGTCGAGCACCCGTCCCTCTGAACAATGGACGAGTTTCGCATGGTCGTGCGGAGGCGCCTGATAGTGAAGTCCTCGCAAGACCCCCTGCCCCGACTTCGAGTAGTACGTCTCGACGAAGTCGGTCTCGAGGCCGAGCTTGCGCAGCGACGGCGCGTGAAACACCTTCACGAAACGCCCTCGTGCATCGTCGAAGACTCGAGGGACGAGCCGGCGGCACCCGGCGATCGTCAACTCACTAGCCTCGAACATCGTGCTCGATCCATCTCCGAATTCCGTCGCGCAGAGTGACCTCGGGCTTCCACCCCGGAATCGTCGCCCCTCCCCGCCAAGGGACCATCACCTCGCGCTTTCGGTAGGGACGCTCCCCGAAGCGGAGGTCGAGCGCGACTCCGGACTCCTTCTCGAAGATCCGGACCAGTTCTCGCAGGGTCGGGGTCTCTCCGGAGCGCACTGCGAATTCCTCGGAGGATCCGGCGGGAAGCGTGGTCACCCGCTCCGCGGCGATCGCGTAGGCGCGGACCACGTCGTCGACGTGGACGAGATCGAGTCGCTGCTCCCCTGGAGAAAAATCGATGCTCCCCCCCTCCCCCTGGGTCAGGTGGAGGAGGAGGGGCATCAGCTTCGGTCGGTGGTCCCCTTCGCCGTAGGTATCGAAGAGCTTGAGATGGATCACCCGGAGCGGCGCGGTGCGAAGGTGGAACACGAGCAAGGTCTCGAACGCCTGCTTCGTCGCCGCATAGAGGGAGACGGGATCGTAGGCGGAGTCTCTGAAGTGCTGCCAGGCGGTTCCGGTGTGGATGAGGTGGTGGACGTCGTTCTGGAGCATCGCCTCGACCAGCTCGGCGCTGAAGCGCAGATTGCTGTCGATGAGAGGGCCGACATCGCGAGCGGTGTGTTCGGCGACGAAGAGCGCAGCGAGGTGGAAGACCACATCGGGGCGAGCGCTCTCGACGATCTCGATCAAACTCTCCACTCCGCCCACTTGGCAGTGGACCGTCGCGGGTTCGAGAGCCAGAACACGGTCGGGATCGGACTCGGGGCGGGTGATGACGTGCACTTCGTGACCCGCGGCGAGGAGGTGACGCACGAGGTGGCCGCCGACGAATCCGGTTCCCCCGGTGACAAGAGCTCTCAAGGGCTCCTCCCCCCCGCTTTCTCGAGCGCGAATCCCTGGATGACATCCACCACGTACGAGCGCGCGCTCTCGGTCAATCCCGGATAGACCCCGATCCACACCGCTCGTTCCATGACCCTATCGGTCCGGGCGAGAGAGCCGACGACCCGAAACGGCGGGGTGCTGCGGTGCGCTACGCGATCTGCGAAGAGCTGACTGAGCGCCGGCTGACGGATCAGGTTTCCTGCGAACAGCATTCGGGTCTGGATCTTCCGCTTCTCGAGGTGAGCGACCAACTCCCCTCGATCGAAAGGTGCTTCCTCGCGAACCATCATCAGGAATCCGAACCAACTCGGGTCGCTGCCCGGGGTCGGCTCGGGGAGGACGAGGAACTCCTCGAGATCCGAGAGAGCCTCGCGGTAGAAGGCCCAGTTCTTTCGACGTGCCTCGCAGAATCCATCGAGCTTTTCGAGCTGGCGCAGGCCGACCGCGGCCTGCATGTCGGTCATTTTCAGGTTGAACCCGAGGTGCGAGTACACGTACTTGTGGTCGTACCCCGCGGGCAGTTCTCCGAGCTTCCACTGGAAGCGCTTGCCGCAGGTGTTGTCGACCCCGGGGTCGCACCAGCAATCGCGTCCCCAGTCCCTCACACTCTCGATCACTCGGTTCAGTTCGTCGTTGTTGGTGAGGACGGCGCCTCCCTCACCGGTGGTCATGTGATGCGGCGGGTAGAAGCTCAGGGTCGCCATGTCGCCGAAGGTCCCGGTTTTCTTCCCTTCGTAGAGCGATCCCGCGGCGTCGCAGTTGTCCTCGATCAGCCAGAGATCGTGCTTTCGGCAGAACTCGACCACGCCGCCGAGGTCGAACGGGTTCCCGAGGGTGTGCGCGATGATCACGGCGCGGGTCCGGTGGCTGCGAGCTGCTCGGAGCAGGGAGACGTCGATGTTGTAGGTCGGCAGGTTCACGTCGACGAACACGGGGACGAGGCCGAGCTGGATCGCCGGGGTGACCGTGGTCGGGAAACCGGCCGCCACCGTGATCACCTCGTCGCCGGGGCGGGCTCTGCGATCTCCCAGAGACGGACTCATCAGAGCGGCGGTCGCGACCAGGTTCGCGCTCGAGCCGCTGTTCACCAACCGCGCGTGCTTGAGCCCGTACCACTTTGCGAGCGCCCGCTCGAGCCTGCGGTGCCACCGCCCTGCGGTGAGCCAAAACTCGAGGGAGCTCTCGACCAGCGCGGTCATCTCCTTGCCGTCGTACACGCGCCCCGCGTAAGGGACCGGCGTCCTCCCCGGCACGAATGTCGATTCGCGATTGCGCAGACCCGCGAGTCGCTCGACTCGCTCGAGAATTTCATCGATGAGCTGCTGCTCGCTGACGGGATCAGGTTCCACGGTACCCCCCGGAGTTCTGGTACTCGTGGATCTGGCGCCCCGAGAGTGCCCTCATGGCATCGGGTTCCGCCCCATCCGCGTGCGCGCGATGCCACTCGACGACGCGAGAAAGGGTCTGAAAGAAGTCCCACCGCGGCGCCCAGCCGAGACGAGCGGTCGCCTTGTCGATACTGAGCCTCAGGATCCCCGCTTCCTCCACGGCGCTCTCGACCGGCGTGTGTTCCCACCCCCCGGATCCCCAGAACTCGATCAGGGTCTCGACGACGTCGCGCACGGTCCGAACCTCCGACGCGGCCGGCCCGAAGTTCCATCCGTCGCACGCCTCGGCGCGCGAGATTCCTCCGCGACCGCAGAGATGAGCGCCGAGGGAGAGATAGCCGCCGAGCGGCTCGAGGACATGTTGCCACGGGCGAATCGCGCCCGGGTTCCGAACCGCGACCGACTCGCCGGCCACGAGGGCGCGGACCATGTCGGGGACGATCCGGTCCTCCGCCCAATCTCCCCCGCCGAGGACGTTCCCGGCGCGGGCGGAAGCGATGGCGATGCCGTGATCTTCGATTCGATCGATGGGGAAGAAGCTCCGGCGATAGCTCGAGACGACCAGCTCGGTCGCGCCCTTGCTCATCGAGTAGATGTCGTGGCCTCCCATCGGATCGCTCTCGCGATAGCCGTGCCACCACTCGCGGTTCTCGTAGCACTTGTCGCTCGAGACGACGACCACCGAACAGGGGCGCTCCGCGAGGCGTACTGCCTCGAGTACGTGTGCGGTTCCCAGGACGTTGGTCCGGATCGTCTCGATCGGCTCTCGGTAGCTCCGGCGCACCAGCGCCTGCGCGGCGAGATGAAAGACGAACTCGGGGCGGTGTTCATCGATGACCGCACGAACCACGTCGAGATCGGTGATGTCCCCGATCGTGTGGGTAACTGTACGCTCGATCCCGGCGACCTCGAAGAGGGACGGGGAAGATTTGGGAGGGAGCGCGAGCCCGATCACCTCGGCGCCGAGGGAATCGAGCCACATCGCGAGCCACGAGCCCTTGAACCCGGTGTGTCCGGTGATGAGGACGCGTCGTCCCGAGTAGACGTCCTCGAGAGAGCTCGACCTCGTGTGGATCACGGCCACGCCTTCCATGGCGCATCCCCAGAGGCCCAGAGATCGTTCAGCATCTTGTACTCGCGGTAGGTGTCCATCGGGAGCCAGAAGCCGTCGTGTCGAAACGCGGAGAGCTCGCCATCGGCGGTCAGCCGGCGGAGCGGCTCCTGTTCGAGGATCAGTTCCGGTCCTCCCTCGAGGTACGGCCAAATGCGCTTCGCGTCGAAGACGAAGAACCCGCCGTTGATCAGCCCAGCGGTGGTCTGCGGTTTCTCGTTGAACTCGCGGACGCGGGAGCCCTCCGTCTCCATCTCGCCGAAGCGTCCCGGGGGATGGACCGCGGTGACGGTCGCGATGCGCCCTTCTCGGCGGTGGTGCTCGACGAGGCCCTCGATGTCGATGTTCGCGAGGCCGTCGCCGTAGGTCAGACAGAAGAGGTCATCGTTTTCCACGTACTGGCGGATTGCGGCGACCCGCCCGCCGGTCATCGTCTGTTCTCCGGTGTTGGCGAGGGTCACCCGCCACTCTTCGAGACCCTCGCCGATCCCTTGTCCCGCGCCATGGATCTCGACCGCTCCCTCTCGCCCGAGCTGCACGGTGATGTCGGAACTCTTCGCCCGGTAGTTCAGGAAGTACTCCTTGATCAACCACCCCTTGTGGCCGAGGCAGAGCACGAAATCATCGAGGCCGTGCGCGGCGTAGAGCTTCATGATGTGCCAGAGGATCGGGGCACCGCCGACCGGCAGCATCGGCTTCGGAAGCTCCTCCGAAGCCGCGCGGATCCGCGTCCCCTGACCTCCACACAGAATCACGACCTTCATGCGAGCCTCCGACCTGGTGGTGCCGATGCGCGCCATGGTACTGTAGCCCTGTCGGGGAACACCAGTCAGAGCGGGCGGAGACGGCGAGATCATGGATTCCGTACCGAATTTCTCCGTCGGGATCCCGACCTACAACCACGGGAAATACGTCGGCGCGGCGATCGAGTCCCTCCTCGACCAGACGGTCGCCCCCCTCGAGCTGGTGGTGTGCAACAACCACTCGACCGACGATACCGCCGAGGTTCTCGCACGGTTCGGGGACCGGATCCGCGTGATCAGCCCTCCCGAGCATCTTTCGATGATGGCGAACTGGAACCACCTCGTCGGGCAGCTCCGGGGGGAATGGGTCGCGCTCCTCTCGAGCGATGACCTGGCGCTCCCTCCCTTCGTCGAGGCGCTCTGGGAAGGGACCCAGCTCGCCGAGGACGCGGTGCTCGTGCGCGCCGACGTCGACTTCGTCGACGGCGAGGGACAGGATCTCGGGACGCGTCGCCGGCGGGTCCCGGGGGTCACGTCGCCGCCGAAAAACTTCCTCGAGCGCCTCTACGGCCCGAAGGTGAACTTCAACGCGGTCGCGTTCCGGAAGGACGCCTGGGAGAAGAGCGGTGGGTTTCCCGAGTCGTGCCGCCTCGCGGGCGATTGGGCGTTCTGGCTCGAGCTCACCCCGTTCGGCAGCTTCACCACCGTCTCCGTCCCGGTCTCCCGTTATCGAAAGGGACACCGGAGTCGCGAGGAGGAACACGCTCGCCTGGTCCTCTGGGCGGAGGACTACCGTGCGATCTACCGCGAGTTGATGCCGCGCATCGCGAAGGAGCTCGGCGTCTCCCCCGCGCTGGTGCGCCACGCGATGCGATCTCGGTGCACCAACTTCCTCTCGCGACTGAGTCGGAGTTTGCCGAACGAGAGTCGCGAGGAGGTCGCCCGGGAGCTCGCCGACTGGGCGAAGGACTGTGACGTCGAGCGAGCTCTCGAGCGGTTCCGGGCGGGAGAGCGATTCGGGAAGAGACGGTTCCGCCGGCTGCGCCGGTGGGCCGCCACCCTCGGACTTTCGAACGGGTGATGCGCGCGAGTGTGTGAACCCATCGCAGTGCCGGACCCTTATCATTTTTCGTCGGTGATCGGGACGCCCGCTCCGCAACTTCGTGAATGCGACTCTACTCCGCAATGCCGTGGCGCACCCGGAAGCCGGTCTCGTAGAAGCCGTAGCCGGGCGAGAATCGTTGGCGTCGCGCCGCGCGCAGATCGGCGGGCCCGCCGACCCACGAGCCTCCGCGGAAGCTCTGGTAGTACCGCCGCCGCCAACTCGCGCGTTCGGACTCCGGGCTCACCGGCGCCGCTTCGTTGAAGCTCTCGTAACTGGGAGTCCAGTCCCCGAGGGTGAGTTCCCAGACGTTGCCGAGCACATCGCAGAGCCCGAATCCGTTCGGCGCCCACTCCCCCACCGGATGCGTCCGACCGTCCGAGTTCTCCCGATACCACGCGATCGTGCCGAGCGGTCCGTAGCGCGGTCCCGGGTTCCCCGCGCGGCACGCCCATTCCCATTCGACCTCGGTCGGCAGCGTGAGGCCGGTCTTCTCGAGGAAGGACCGGATCTGCGGGACCGTGATGTTCTCCGCCGGGTGGTCGGCTCCCTCGGTATCGAAGGGGTGCTCGCCCATCGTGCGGACCCACTGCGCCTGCGTCACCTCGAAACGCCCGAGGTAGAACGGCTCCGTCACCTGCGCCGTGTGTGCAGGTTGTTCCTCCGGCCGCGCGTCTTCCTCCCCCTCCGGTGCTCCGCGCTGAAACTCGCCGGGGGGGATCAGGATCAACTCGATGCCGGTCGCGCGGTCGCGGACGTGCCACGGCAGCCCGGTCGCGATGATTCGTGCGCGCAGCTCTGCATCGCCGACGATCGCCTTCTCGGGAACTGCACCGATCGTCTCGGCCCAGGTCAGTGGTGGGATCGAGTCCAATTCGGTATCCGACACGACCGGCGCCGCACACCCACAAGAGAGCGCCGCGATGCTCAGCAACCACCGGGAGTGGTGCATTCCGCTCCTCACACCCCGAGCAGATCGAGCGCGCTCTCGAGGCCATCGATCTGCGTCGCTTTCGGCGGCCGCCCGCCGATCTCCCCGCCGGTGAGCTCGACCACCTTCCAACCGCGCCCTCGGAGCGCCTGGATGATCGCGGCGCGATCTCCGGCGAAGATCAGCCAGTTGTCCTCGGAATCGAACTTCTTCACCCCCCAGCTCCCGAGGAGGAGCCGCAGCCGCTGGAGCCGGAACAGCGTCTCGGTCTCGGCGGGGAGCTTGCCGAAGCGGTCGACCAGGTCGGCCGCAATCTCGTCGAGTTCGCTCGCGGTGAGCGCGGTCGCGATCGCCCGGTACGCACGCAACCTCCCGCGGGTGTCCCCGATGTATTCCTCGGGGATGCGGGTGTGTCCTTCGAGGCCGATCTCGATGTCGGGGGGTTCTTGCCATGCGGTGCCGCGCATGTCGGCGACCGCGCGCTCGAGCAGGCGACAGTAGAGGTCGTAGCCGACCGCCGCGATGTGCCCTGACTGCTCCTTGCCGAGGATGTTCCCCGCGCCGCGGATCTCGAGGTCGCGCATTGCGATCTGGAAGCCGCTGCCGAGCGCGGTCAGTTCTTCGAGCGCCTGCAGTCGGTGACGCGCCTCTTGCTTGATCGGACGGTCGTCGGGGAGAAGCAGGAAGCAGTACGCCTTGTGGGTGCCGCGCCCGACCCGCCCGCGCAGCTGGTGCAGCTCCGCGAGACCGAACCGGTCTGCGCGATCGATCACCATGGTGTTCGCGCTCGGGATGTCGAGGCCGCTCTCGATGATCGTCGTCGAGACGAGCACATCGACTTCCTTGGCGAGGAATCGATTCATCCGCGCCTCGAGCTCGTGCTCGTTCATCTGCCCGTGCACCTCGATCATCCGCGCCTCCGGAACCAACCTCTCGAGCGCCTCGCGCTTCACCCGCAGCGACTTCACCCGGTTGTGGAGGTAGAAGACCTGCCCGTCGCGGTTGAGTTCACGCAGCATGATCTGCCGAAAGCGTTCCTCATCGAAGTGACACACCTCGGTGTGGACCGGATTTCGCCCCTGGGGTGGATCGGCGAGGCTCGAAATGTCTTTCACGCCGACGAGCGACATGTGCAGCGTCCGCGGGATCGGCGTCGCGGTGAGGGTCAGCACGTCGGCGAGGCGTCGCAGATGCTTGAGCCGCTCCTTGTGCGCCACCCCGAAGCGCTGCTCCTCGTCGATGATGATCAGCCCGAGGTTCTGGAAGTGCACGTCGGCGGAGAGGAGTCGGTGGGTGCCGATCAGGATGTCGATTTCGCCCGCGGCGGCGCGTTTCAGGATATCGGTCTGTTCGCGCCGGCTGCGCAGGCGGCTGATCGCCTCGACCCGCACTGGAAACTCCGCCATGCGATCGCGAAACGTCAATCGGTGCTGCTCGGCGAGAATCGTCGTCGGGACCAGGATCGCCACCTGTCTCCCCGCGCGCGTCGATTTGAACGCGGCGCGCATCGCGAGCTCGGTCTTGCCGAAGCCGACGTCTCCGCAGATCAGGCGATCCATCGGCTTCGGCGACTCCATGTCGCGGCGGATCGCCTCCATGCTCGTCAGCTGATCGTCGGTCTCCTGGAAGGGGAACGCCGCTTCGAATTCGTGCTGCCAGTGGTCATCGGTGGGGAACGCCATCCCCTCCCGCTCGGTGCGCAGGGCCTGCATCTCGAGGAGATCCGCGGCGAGGTCGTGCAGCCCCTCCGCGACCTTCGCCTTCTTCTTGCCCCAAGCGGTCGATCCGACCCGGTCGAGCCGGACGTGACGACCCTTGCTCCCGACGAACTTCTGGACCAGGTCGATCCGTTCGACCGGGACGAGGATCTGGACCCCTTCGGAGTACTCGAGGATGAGGAAGTCTCCCGGACGGCGACCTTGGGTCTGGTGTCGGATTCCTCGGAAGCGCGCGATGCCGTGAGAAACGTGGACGACGTGCGCTCCCTCCTCGAGCTCGAGGAAGCTGTCGACCGCCCGCCCCTCCGCGCGTTGTTTCGCGCGCCTGGACATCGCGCGGCTGCGGCCGAGCGCGGCGGAGCCGGAGAGAAAGATTCCCCCGGTCGGTTCGAGCCACCGAAAACCGCGCGAGAGATCTCCGAGGGTCGGGCGTGCTCCGGAGCCGACCCCCGCCCCCGCGTCGGCGAGCACTTCGAGAAAGCGCTCGACCTCCGCCTCCTGGCGGAAGAAGACCCGCAGCTCGACCCCCTTCCGCGTTTCCGCCACGATCGCGGGGACCGTGTTCTCGAGCGAACCGATGAACGCTTCGGTGGAGCCGGCGGGGAGCAGAACCGCGTTGCGCCCCTTCTCCGGTGAGAGGGGATCGAGGGCGAGATGGGTGAACTTCCCCGATCGCGCCCAGAACTCATCGCCGATCGATCGCTCCTGCTTCGGCGCCCACTGTCCGATCAGAGTCCGACTGCGCTCGTCGAGCTGGCCCGGGTTCGGGAGGACGAGAACCAGGTCTTCGGGAAGGCCGTCGAAGAGCAGCAGCTCCTCCCCGGTGAATCCACGGATGAAGTAGTCGCGTTTCGGGAGGAGTGTGAGGACGAGCATCGGCACCTCGTCCCCCGAGCGTTGGTCTTTTGTGGAGACGGAACGGATGGTGTCGATCTCGTTGCCGAAGAAGTCGACCCGATAGGGGTGGGAGCCCTCTCGTGGGTAGATGTCGAAGATCCCACCTCGAACCGAGAAGTCCCCGGGGCGCGCGACCTGTGGGAAGCGCCGATACCCCGCGTCGACGAGGGCGCGGGCGAGGGTCTCGGGGGGGAACCGGTCTCCGGTGCGGAGCAGGATCCGTCGGTCGTCGGTGGCGTCCGGTCGCGAGATCGGCTGCAAGATCGCCTGCACCGGCGCGACCGCGGCCCGGACCGTACCGGCGCGCAACCCTTCCGAGCACTCGGTCCGCTCGCGGAAGATGTCGGGATCGGGCTCCGATTCCGCCTCGAAGAGAGACTCCCACGGGGGAAAGACGTGCACCGGTTCATCGGTGAAGGTCGACCAGTCGCGACGGAGACGTTCCGCCTCATCGAGGCTCGCGGTCACCGCCAGGATCGGCCGCGAGGTGGTCTCGGTCAGCCCCGCGAGCAAGAAGCCACTGACGCCCTCTCCCGCCCGCCCGACCAGGACCTCGCCGCCGCGGTCGAGGCGCCGGCGGATCTCGGCGATCGACTTGGACTCTCGGAAGATCTTGCTCGCGAGCCGCTCCGCGTCGAGTGGCGGGTGCGTACCGGCGGGGTCGGCTGCGGACATCGGAGCGCTCCAGGGAAAGAGGGGGCGCAGAGTGTACACCGCCGGCGAAAGTCGTCCCATCGGGTGCGCGGAAGCCGGTCTGACGGATGAAAAGGAGGGGCCCCCCGGGTGGGGGCCCCTCGAAGATTGGCCGCGGGAACCGCGTGGGTCACGCGGTCGGGTCCCGCTCTCACCTCCGAGTGGGCTCTCGGGATCCGAAGAGGATCTCGGCGAGGACGACCAAGTCGGTGATCGTGATCCGGCCGTCACCGTCTACGTCCGCGGCCTCGTACCCCCCGCCCGGTCGCGCGACCCCTGCGAAGACTCGCTGGAGGAGGTTGAAGTCTTCCTTGTCGACGTCCCCGTCCCCATCGACATCTCCCTGCAGCTTCCGCTCAGGGGTCGAGGGAGCGGGCGAGGCGTTGGAGCGTTGCGCCGGTCCGATACTCACCTGGCGCTCCGCGAGAGCGGCGAGCATCACGGCGTCGGCCTTGTCGATCGCACCGTTCTGATCGACATCGAGCTGCGCCCGCGTGTACCGGTGCGGCGCCCCGCCGAGGATGCTCCGCAGGATCGCGACGTCATCGAAGTCGTAGATCCCGTTGCCGTTCAGGTCTCCCGGAGCCAGCGCCCTGCTGGCCGCCACGTCTGCCGCGATCGCGCTCCCCGCGATTCCACTCGTCACCAAGAGAACCAGAGCCGTGAGCACTGCCTTGTGCGTACGCATGTCGCCTCCTGCCTTTCCGACGCCCCTTCCCGCGCCGCTCCAGACCACCAGGAGCTCGACGCGGACGGGAGAAGAGGAAGCAGGCGGCGTGCCGCGCACGTGGAGGTGCGTAGGTCATGAGGAGATGGGGAGTTGGGTGACGAGCGGTGGAGGAGCGGGAGTGTCCCTGTCAGGGAATCGGACAGGGTGGGAGATCGGTATTGGGATGATGGGACTGGCTCGCCGAAGGTGATGCCTGTCCCGGACCTCCGCCGGTACTCCGACGAATTAGGTTCGCTGCGAAACGGTCGTGAGAACCCGTTCATCAGACGTGGATCTGCGGGCAAGCGTCCGGGACAGGCATCACCTTCGGCGAGCCCGTCCCAGCTTTCGCGCTGCGCCCGCTCAATCCCCGTTCGGTATCTCCACCCCGAGGGTCCGCAGCGACTCCTCCGCCGCGGACTGCTCCGCTTCCTTCTTGTTCTTGCCGGAGCCGTGGCCGAGCTTTCGCTTGCCGAGCATCGCTTGCACCGTGAATTCCTTCGAGTGGTCGGGGCCGTGCTCGGAGATCACTTTGTAGGTCGGAGTTCGGTTCTCCTCTTTTTGCAGATGCTGCTGCAGGAGCGACTTGAAGTTCAAGGGGTGCTGATTCCGCTTCACCGCGATCACCTGGTGATACAGGTTGCGGATGCAGAACTCGCGCGCCTGTTCGAGCCCGCCGTCGAGGTAGATCGCCGCCACCACCGCCTCGAAAACGTTCGCGAGTAGAGATGGCGGCAGCTTGCGACGGTTCGTCACCCCCTTGCCGACCTGGAACGCCTCGTCGAGTCCGAGGCGTTCGCTCTCGGCGGCGAGGGTGGCCGTCGAGACGACGACCGACTTGATCTGGGTCAGCTCTCCCTCGGCGAGGTCGTCGAAGAAGTTGAAGAGGAACTCGGTCATCACCAACCCCAGGACGGAGTCGCCGAGGAACTCCATCCGCTCGTTGCAGGGGTTGTCGATCGTCTTGATCGATGAGTGCGTGAGGGCCTGGAGGAGATGTTCGGGGTCGCGGAAGGTGTAGCCGACGCGCTGCTCACACACCTCGAGGCGTTTGAGGTCCTCCTGAGGGATGTGCTCGTGCTCGAAGCTCCGCGGACCTGCCATCACCTATCCTGACGGGGCTGACCCGGGGCGTTCCGGGGGCCACGACCCGGAGGGGACGTTCCGACGGCGGTCCGAGGCCGGGGTCTCTCCCCCCATGGGAAGGGGCGCCGGCGCCGCACCGGGAACTCCTCCGGGCAGTTCTTTTTCTATCGGTCGCCGGGAGTGGGTGGACCAGCGCAGCGGAGCGATTGGGGTCATCACGGCGGGAAGGGGAAACCCCGTACGTCCGAACGGAACGGGGGCTCCCCTTCACGCCGGGAAAGCCACCCAAGATGCCCACCGCGGGCCGGAAGCCCTTCCAGGCGAAGAACTTGGAGTATATCGATCGAGCCCCTCCCGGAGCAAGGGCGCCCGAGGAGTGTGCCCGAAGATGCGGTGCGATGGCCGCACATCGATTCACGCGGTACAAACGGCCCTCTCGGAAGGAGAGACCGTGAATTTCCCCCCGAATCCGCCGCTCCCGCGTCCGTCGACGTCCTCGGGCGCTTCCGGCAAGGCCGGGTCGACGCGCTCCGCTCCCGCCGTGTACCCCGTCGGGGGACATGTCCTGTCGATCTTCGATCTTCTCGCCCGGTTCACCGAGACCGCCTACATGGTCGATGGCATCTCTCGGCTCTCCGACCTGCACCTCACCGTCGGCGAACCGATCCGGTACCGCTTCGATGGCGAGCTCGTCACGCTCCCCGACGCATTTCCCGTCACGCCGGAGATCCTCGAGCAACTGCTCGCCCCGATCCTGAGCGAGGAGCAACTGGCTCGGCTCCGGTCGAGTACGCAGGAATCGGTCGATGCCGGCTTCGAGTGGGCCGAGAGGGCGCTCAGCTTCCGGATCAACGTCTTCCACGATCGTCACGGACTCGCGTCCGCGATCCGCGTCCTCCCCCGCAGCATCCCACCCCTCTCGGGAATCGGGTTCCCGGATGAGTCGGTGTGGCGGGAGATCGTCGACCTCTCCCAAGGTCTCGTCATCGTGACCGGGGTCACCGGAAGCGGGAAGTCGACGACGATTGCGAGCATCCTGCAACACATCAACCGCAACCGAGGGGCTCGGATCATCACCCTCGAGGATCCGATCGAGTACGTGCTCGACAGCGAGAAGGCGCTCGTCTCCCAGCGCGAGCTCGGCCGCCACCTCTCGAGTTTCTCGGATGGTCTGCGCAGCGCCCTGCGCGAAGACCCGGACGTGATCTTCGTCGGCGAGATCCGCGACCGGGAGACGGGGTCACTCGCTCTCACCGCGGCCGAGACCGGACACCTCGTCCTGACCACGCTCCACACCCGCGACACTCGAGGGGCGATCACTCGGCTCGTCGACCTCTTCCCCGCGGAACGAACGAAGGAGCTGAGCACGCAACTCTCGTTCGCGCTCTCGACGATCATCGGGCAGAAGCTGGTGCCGAACGCCGTAGGGGGAGGCCGACGCGTCGCGATGGAAGTCCTCAAGAACACGCCTTCGATCGCGCACCTGATCCGGAGCGGCAAGTGGGAGCAGATCTACACGACGATCGAGACGCAGCGCGCCGCGGGGATGATCACGATGGAGCGGCATCTGATGTCGCTGGTCGAGCAAGGGAAGATCACGAGGGAAGCCGCACTCCACGCGGCGAACACCCGGTCGCTGCTCGCATTCCTCGGCGAAAAGTAGGGGACTGGCTCACCGCAGGTGATGCCTGTCCCGGACGCTCGCCCGTTGCTCCATAGCTCTCAAACCAGGCGATCCTCCGGGACAGGCAGCACGGCTTCGCCGCGAGCCAGTCCCATCATCCATTCGCGCACTCGCCAGCAACTCTCCTCAATGACTCACCAGGATCGTCACGTCATCGTCGACGATCTCGGCTCCGAGATGGATCGACCATCCCCCCGGGCCGCGGGATACGGCCTTATAGGGATAGAAGCCGGGGCTGAGGAGCGGAACGACGAGGCGGGCGCGGGCGCGAAGGGCGATCGTTCCGTCGGTCCGCCACTCTCTTCCCCGCCACACCCACCGCGGCAGCTCGATCCACGCGTCGGGGTCGTTCAGCACCGACTCGCCGAGCTGAAAGATCAGGTCGTACGCGTCCCTCTCGATCTGGATCGGATCGCCGCCGAGCAGTTCTCCCCCCGAGAGCGGGATGGGGCGCGCGGTCCCGACCTCGAAATCGAGCGTGTGCCTCGATGCACTCTGAGGGATGAGCGAGATACAGACCGTCGAGGCGCCGGACGGCAGCGGGAGTTGCACGCGTCCGTTCCGGACGGGGGCGGCGCGGAGTCGGCCGGGGTCGCTCGGATCGTCGGTGACGATCGCAAAGCCGCTATCGAGAAGTTTCCCGTTCAGTCTCGCGATCGCCGGGCGGAAGTCCGCGTCGATCTCGAGGCGCAGATTCTTCCGGAACCCGGGGATCACGGCGGTCTCCGCGCTCGGCCCCACGATCCCGGCGGGGAGCGCGGTAGGTCCCCAGTCGAGTTGGTAGCGCCCGGGTCGCACGTCCCGGTAGGTCGTCGGCTCCCGCGTGAGGATCTCTCCCAGGTCGATCTTTCCCTCTTCGGGATCGTCGGAGATGAAGGAGAGCCGGAAGCGATCCTGCAGCGGGTCGGATCCCGATCCTTGACGGATCGCGGCGATCACGAGCTCGTTCCCGTCGGCGAGGAACAGCGTCGCGGGAGGACCGTCGAGGTCTACGGGAGAGAGCACCGCCGGCGTCGATCCGGGCATCTTCGCGACGAGGGCGAGCACGGCATTCCGATCGATACCCGTGAGGTCGATCGAGAAGACTCCGCCGGCGCCCGACTCGACGCGTCGGCGGATGTTCCTGGGATCGAGATCGCGCCCCGGGTACCGATGTGCCGCGCTGGGGTGCATGAGGACGACCTCCGCCCCCGCGGCACCCTCCCCGCCATCGAGGAGCACCACTCCCTTGAGCGTGCGGCGCTCCTCGAGGAAGAAGGGCTCCGCTTCGTTCTCGCCGGGGGCGAGGTCGAGAATGACGACGGTCGCGGTCGCGGTCGAGTCGTGTCGGATCTCGCGGATGTGGATGCCGGACGCGAGCCCGCCGACTTTGAAACGGCCGTGATCGAGCGAGAAGGGGGCGGTCTCTCCGTAGCGGATCGTCGTGCCCTCGGGCCATTCCTTCCCCGCGGGGGCGACGATCGGGATCACCCGGCCGGTCCCGTCGAGACGTCGCTGACCGAGATCGCGGAGTTCCGACGCGAGACTCGCCGCTCTCACGAGCTGGATCGGTCGGGTGATCTCTCCCCCGGCGGGAACGGTCACGTACATCGGGATCCTCTCGGAGGTAGGAGGCTCGACGTGAATGCGATTCGGGACGTCGTACACCGTCTCGATCAGATAGATCCCCGCCCCGAGCTCCTCTCCTCCGGACGGGGTTCCCTCCCCGAGGTTCGGATCGATCGGCGTCGAGGTGACCAGTGCATTCGCGACAGGCATGCCCGAAGCGCTCAGCACCGTGACGATGACTTCGTTCCGCTCGGCCGCGGGGAGCTCGATCATCGCCTCGGAGAAACGTCCATCCACCGTGACCACGAGCGGGTAGACGCCATCCTCCTCCTCGATGCTCTCCCAGTGCAGCGCGTACTCACCGGGGAGCAAGAACCGTGCTTCGAGGTAAGGGGGTTTGCCGATCGGGAACTGCCGGACCAGATCGACCACCTCGTGATCGCGGTCCTGGAACCCCTCGAGCCACGCCTCGGGGGGAAGGGTCGGACCGGCGCCCTCGATCCGGAAGTAGAATCGCGCGACGCGCGGCTCGGTCGGAGCGAGGGTCCCTAGCATCACGTATCCGGGTTCGGTCCGACCGCGCGGCTCTGCATCGGCGAAGAGGGCGCCGCTTCCGAGCGCGAGCGCCTCGAAGAGTCGTGCCCCTTCGACCCAGTCCTCGGACCCGAAAGTTCCATCCGGGGCCAGGCGGTACGAGGCGCGGATCACCGGGTCCTGTTCGTCCCCGCGACGGATCCGTTCGATGATCCGGTAGCGCGGGGTCTCCCAGGGGGGGATGCCGACCACTCGCCCCGTGGTGATGAAGCGATTCGCGTCGGAGGTGAAGAGCGGGATCGCCAGGCCGACGTCGGTATCTTCGTTGGCCAGGCGAAACTCGCCGTGAACTTCGGTGATCCAGGGTCCGGTCACTCGGAAGCGATAGAAGCGCATCGGATCGAGCCCTCCGACCAGGGCCCGCGACCCACCCGAAATCGGGGTTCGGAAGCGTGAGGCGGCGAACTCCTCCCCCGAAATCTCGAGGACCGCACCTTCGAGGTCGGATGGTCCGACTCCCGAGAGCAGCACCGAGACCGCGTCGCGAGCGGGCACGACCAAGTCACCGAGGTCGAGCGTGGTCGCCTGGTCCGACCGCGCGGGGGTGATCACCTCGACGGGGGCCGCATCGCGCGCGGCCACGATGAGGCGCTGCCCTTCGGGTGGGAGCTGGCCGACGAACTCGGCGTAGCCTTCCCGGTCGCGGTGCACCGAGGTCAGGTCGGCGGAGATCCTGACTTGCTCGGCGGGGACCGGTCGCGGCTGGTTCTGGTCATCGAGCTGGACGAGACGCAGGGAGAGCCGCGGGGCGGGGCGCCCGTCGAGCCAGAGTCGACTCGGGTGCCCGGGGATGAAGAACTCGCGCGACGCATCACGAAAGGATGCATCGAGGACCCTCAGGGTCACGACCTTCGGCAGGTCGACGAGCTGGGGGGCTTTCGGTTCGCGCTCGGCGACTCCGAATCGGAAGGACCCCGCCAGGTCGGTGCGTACCCGGAAGGTGCGGGCATTCTCGCGGATGGTCAGCTCGATGGTCGTGAGCGCGACCGGATCGCCGTCCGCATCGACGAGCTCGAACGTCTCGATCGTCTCCGGAACCAGATGGAGCGTGTAGATCGGAACGGGGGTCCCGGTCGCATCCACTCCATCTTCATCCACTTCCCCGGCCCACATCGGGCGCGGCAGCCAGTGCGGGTACGGCACGATCAGAGGGTCGATCAACTGGAGTTCTTCGACCCCGTGAATGTACGTGATTCGACCAAAGGCATCGGTGGTCCTCAGCGCGACCTCCTCGTTCTCGAGGCGGAGCAGGCTCGGACCCTCTTCGGGGAGGTACGGATCCGCGCGTCGCCGGCTGCGCACCGTCGCACCTGGGAACGGGTTCCGATCCCCATCGACGAAGAAGGTCTCCGTGAGCCAAGTGCGCCTGAGGGGGATCCGCAGGAACGGCCACTCCCCGCCGAGGGTGCACTCTTCTTCGACGAGCGCGACGCCGGGCGCAAACTCCTCGGCGACGACCTCGACGCGGATCCGCGTCCGTGGGTCCTCGGGTCGGAACACGGGGATCTGGAAGCGGCCGCTCGGATCGGTGATCGCCTCGACCACCGCCTCGGGCGAGAACGCTGGATACCCGTTCGGCTGATCGCTGAATGTGATGCGGAGCGCCGCTCCGGTGATCGGGGAACCGGTAGCCGCATCGACGACGACCCCCGCGGCCTGGAGATCGATCGGAGGGCGAGTCGGGGATGGACCACGACCGGGTCGATCGAGGATGGTCCCGGGGGGGATGCGCGTCCCGTCGATGAACACGCCCCGGCCGCCGACTATGATCTTGTCGCTTCCGAACCGGAGGTCGGACCCGGCGGGGATCCCGTACGGTCCAAAGACACTCTCGGTGGTCGCCCGCACCTGCAACTCACCCTCGTCGAGGATCGGCACCCCTTCCTCGAAGTGAAAGGTCGATCCCGGTTCGACCTCGACGACGAGACCCGGTTGCTCGATCGAGAACCCGGTCGGAGTGAGATAACCGCCGTCGTCCGTTCGCTGGACCTCGCCATCCAGATAGCTCCACCCTTCGACCGTGATCAGCGTGGTGCGTGGGGAGGGGGCGACGCGGCGATCTTCGCGGGTGGTCAGGGCGATGAAGAGGATGGCGCCGACCGTGACCGTGGATCCGAGAACGAGCGCAACGATCCGAGGTGCGGACATGTCGGGACCTCGCTCCAGGGTGGGTCGGTCGATACGCTCGGTCGCGCTGGGTATTCGGTTCATTCACCGACTTGGGCTCAGCGCCCGATGATGAACCGTTGCCGCTCAACCTCAAGGGATCACCCAGGTTGGGCGATTCTTCCGCGAGTCACCCAACGGGGGTGGCCCGGAACGGGGACGGAAACGAGCCCGGGGGGTACTCTCCGATGACCGCCCTCAGGAAGGACACCCCATGCCCAGCCCCACCGAGGAGCTGATCCGCCGTTACTTCGCCGCACTGAACCAGAGGGACCCGGAGGCGCTGCTCGCGTGCCTCGCGGACGGGATCGAGCATCAAGTCAATCAGGCCTCGGTCCGCAACGGGAAAGCGGCGTTCGGGGAATTCATCGAGACGATGCGGCGACACTACGACGAGCGCATCGAGGGGCTGGTCGTTCTGACCGACGCGGCCGGGGAGCGCGCCGCCGCCGAATATACCGCCGACGGAGCCTATCGAGTCCGCGCCGAGGGTCTCCCCCCCGCCCGCGGGCAGCGCTATTCGATCCCCGTCGGTTGCTTCTTCTCGGTGCGGAACGGCGCGATCACCCGCGTCACGACGTACCTGAACGTCGGCGACTGGGTCCGCCAGCTCGAGGCCGTGAACCAAGCTTGAGCGATCAGCGCGCGGAGTCGTCGGTCGGTCGCGCATTCAGAGTGTAGTACGCATCCGGATGCAGGAGCGGCAGACCATCCGCGGAGCGGATCCTCTCCGCCCGCAGCTCGTGTACGTAGCCCTCGCGCAGACCGATGCAGCTCAGATCGACCGAAAGACCGTCATCGGCGGGGCGCGCGGCGGCGATCATCACCTGCGCACGATCGAATTCGGGACTGCCGTATTGTTCGTGGAGGCGAAAGGTGTAGCTCTCTAGCGTGTAGTTCTGGGGAAAGGCGAGCGTTTCGATGTTCATCGGTCGGGTGAACGTCAGCCGGAACCCTCCCGGGAGCGCGGTCATCGTCTGGATCTCGGTCGGAGTCTCCCCGGTCCAGACGAGGCGCTGGATCCCGTACGATCGGTTGCCGAGGGAGCCCCAACCGCGGTTCGTCATGCCGACGAGGAGCGAAGCGTCCTCCCCCCACTCGACACGCGTGATCCCGCACCCGAACCCTTCGCGAAAGGGGAAGCAGGCGCCCTGCCACGCGCCGCCGACCTTCTCGAGGTGGACCCGCATCACCGACGCGTCGTGCTGGTCGCCGACGAAACACTGCCCGTAGAACGGTCCGAAACGCGCGCCGGTCTGGTCCCATGCGATCCCCGACGCGCTCTTCCCCATTTTGTCGTAGGGGAACCACACCGCGGGCAACTTTAGTGACGGGATCAGTTTCGCGACCTCAGGGATCAGCATCCCGTCCGGGATCTCGCCGGGAAACGGCGCGAGCGACTCCGGCCTCTTGCAGCTCTCGATCCCGTGGGGGTGCCCGTGGAAGTCCCCCACCTCGAGGTGGGCGAGCTTGTTCGTCGGGCACCACTCGCCTTGGTTGTCGGTGTAGAAGACATCGCCCCACGGTGCGATCTCGACCCCACAGGGGGAGCGAAGACCGGAGCAGGCCGGCTCCATCTTGCCCTCGGGCGTGATCCGCACCGCCCAGCCGCGCCAGTCGACCTTCCCGAACGGCTCATCGCCGAACGGCTTGTTGAGGGTCACCCAGAAATTGCCGTCCGAGTCGCGTCGCGGGCCGAAGGCGTATTCGTGGTAGTTGCCGCTGATCACCCAGTCGTCGCAGACGGTCTCGTATCTATCCGCGCGGTGGTCGCCGTCTTCGTCGCGCAGCCGAACCAACTCCCCCCGGGTCACGACGTAGATCCAACCGTCGTACGCTTCGAGGCCGAGCGGCTCCTGGAGGCCATCCGCCCACAGCGAGAAGACCGGAGCGTCGCCGTAGGCATCCTCGATCCGCCAGATGTCCCCGCGCCGGGTCGCGACGAGGATGACCCCCCCCTCGGCGACGTGGAAACCACCGACCTCGAGCACGATGTCCTCGGGCGCGACCAGGTCGACGATTCGGTAGTAGGTCGCTTCGGTCGGAAGCGGTGCATCGTCGACCCCGGGTGCGACCTGGAACAAGAGCGGGAGGACGACCGCAAGACCGACGTTCACCACACCACCTCCACTTCGATCGCATGCGTCCCCGGGGGAATCGACGCGCGCAACTCGGCGCCGTCGCTCCCCTCTACGATGCGCGCTTCCGCGCCGCGGATGATCAGGTGCAGCCCCTCTTGCGTGCGGAAGCCGTTCTCATCCGTGAAGATCTGCTTCGACGTGGCGATGCGGAGCTCGACTCCACGCTTCCCCACCCCACCATCAGCTGGAGCATCACCCCTCGGAACACCCTGCACGATCACCATGTTGCGGACGATCGAAGCCCCCGCGGTCGAGAACCTCGGGGTGATCCACTCTTCCACGATCGTGTCGGACGCCGCGTGGGCTCGGCGGAACACCGGACGACGATCGGCGTCCTTGCGGACTCCACGGTGGCGCCATCCCGCCTCGCGGCCCGATATCTTCGGCCACGCGTCATCCGGGTGGGCGAGCACTGCGACTGCATCACCGGGGGGAAAGTCGAAGGGGTTGCTCCCCTCCGGGGTCTCGAGTCGCCCCGCCCGACCCTCCCAGGTGCCGCGCGCGTTGATGAAATCCCCGCGCCACGCCTTCGCGAGGTGCGCGTTCTCCGCGTCGTAGGCGATCGAGATTCGCTCGGGGTACCCGCAGCAGATCACGCGACCGCTCAGTCCCTCGAAGAACGCTCCGAACAGGATCGGTTCTTCGACCGGGATGATGTCGTAGGCGCTGCGATCGACGACGAGCCCCGCCGGGAGTGGCGCCGCGTCGCCGAGGGCGAGGTAGCTCCACGTCGCGGCGATCTGGCTTGCGGCGGTGCCGTCGAGCACGTCGGGGAAGAGCTCGATCCCCTCGGCCCAGAAGCTGGGCATCCGGGTCCCCGGGCGCTTCGACTGAGGGTCGAGCATGTACTCGAGGTACCACTTCGGCTGCAGTCGCCCTCCGGTGGTCGCCAAGTCGATCGCCGGCTCCCCGAGAGAGGGGTGTCCGGCGAAATCGTGACAATCGATGCAGCGGAAGCCGTCGCCACCGGAGAGAAGCCGCCCCGCTTCGACCGCGGCATCGGTGAACGCGGGGATGCCGCCGTCGTCGTCGCCACCGTCTTCGCGGTGGAAGAGTTCGGCGAGGTCGGAGGCGATCTCCGGCGAGTACTCGGGCATCCGCGTATTCATGTAGGGTCGGACCGGAGCGCCCACACCGATCACTTTCTCTATCCAGTCGCGCCGGAGTTTCGCGCCGACTCCGGTCAGGTCGGGAGGGAGCCGCCCTTCGTCGCCGAGCTCGGCGGTGCCGGTGAAGCGCGGGTAGGTATCGGCGGTCGGACCGCCAAAACCCTCGCGGGCGTGGCAGCTCTTGCAGCCGAGGGAGTCCAGGGAGATCGCGAGGCGGGTCGCATCGTCCGCGGGGACACGAAAGGCGTCCCGCGAACGGAGGAGGGCGACGATCCCATCGCGCGTCGAGGGGTCGAGCGGAAACCGCGGAGCGCGGGAATCGGCCGGAGGGTCCGGGTCGAGACAACCGACCGCTTCCGCCGGCAGCGCAGCCAGGGTCGGAGCTCGCTCGGCGGAGACGCCCCGGTCATGGCACGCGGCACAGCCGAGGGAGAGGTAGAGGCGCTGACCTTGCGAACGAAGGGTGCGGTCGATCTTCTGGTCCGTGGCGCTCGGTTGGTAGGCGGCGCTGCGCACGCGGAGCGCCTTCACCGGAATCTCCGCCGGATTCGGTTGGTCGGGCCCGCTCCAGAGAAGGGAGAGCTCCTCCCCGCCACCGTACTCGAACATCGTCACCCGGATCGAGTGCCACCCGGCGTCGAGTTCGAGCGTTCCGCTCGCGCTCGACGGCGAGTGCATCCCGTCGTGCTCGATCACCGGAGCCTCGTCGATCCACAGCCGCGATCCATCGTCCGAGGTCAGCGTGAAGGTCCAGATCCCCTGCTTCGGGATGTCGATCTCTCCATCGAGCGCGACCCCGAAGTACTCTTCCCGATGACCGACGGGGAGACCGATCTTCGTCGCGACGCCATCGCGCACGGGGGTCGCCCTTTCGAGGTCGGGACCACAGTTCGAAAACACTCCCTCGTAGTACCGCTCGCGCAGCCCGGTCACCATCCGCACCAAGGGGTTCCCGTCCGCATCCCGCGACTGATCCTCGAGCAGGTACAGCGCGATCGCTCGTACCTCCTTCTCGGAGAGGCGGAGCGATGGCATGAAACCCGAGGGGAACAGTTCCGCAGGATTGTGGATGACATCGGACACGTGGCGATAATTCGTCTTGGCCGCGAGTCGGGTTCGCCACCCTGGAACACTGTGGTGGCAGGCTCGGCAGCCGATTTCGTCGAAGAGACGGCGGCCGAGCTCCGCTTCGCGGGGGTCCGCGCCGATCGCGCTGCGGTCGAACTTGCCGCCGCGGCTCGCGAGGAAGTGAACGAGAGCTTCGACCGAATCGGCTCGCTCCTCCGCGGGCACCCCCGCGAGAACGTTCGGCATCCTAGTGCCGGGCTTGGTCTTCCACGGATCGGCGAGGAATCCGCTCAAGTGCGCGGCGGTGTACCGCGGCCCCGCCGTGTGGAGGTTCGGGGCGGGGACCGGAGCGAGGCGCTCCGCGATCGCACCCTCGGCGCGGTGGCACGCCAGACAGGCATGCTCCCGGACTGCGCGCTCGGCAGCCAGAACGGAGCGATCGATGTGCGCATCGGGGGCCTGACCGTCGAGAGAACCGACGAGGAGAAACAGGACGAGTAGTGTGAGCGAGAACGGGTGGACCGCCACGAAGACTCCTGGTGCAAGCGGGGGACCTCGGCGTTCACCCACGAATGGCGAACACCAGCGCCTGAACCTATCAGAATCACGCGAATCGGGGAAGTCGGCGGGGGTCGCCATGGCGTTCGGTACGGGCCTCGGTCACGATGTACTCGACCTCGATGCGAAGGGAGTCTGGCCGATGCAGAGCACTTTCACGACCATGGGACGCTGCGCCGCGCGGATCGCGGCAACCGTCATCATCCTCGCCTGCCTCTCCCCCTCCGCGCTCCCCGCGCAAGAGCTGCGGTTTCCCCTCGAGAACGGACTGCGGGTCATTCTCATCCCCGCCGGGGAGATCCCGCTGACGCCGAAGTCGCGGGTGGCGGTCGTGATGCTCTTCGACATCGGAGAGTCGCACGACTCGGAGGGTCGCGCGGGGATGGCTCACCTGGTCGAGCATCTCTATGTCACCTCGGCGGCGGGGGACGCCCCCGCACGGACCGCCGAGGAGTGGTTCCAACGGCACGAGGGACAGGCGAACGCACAGACCGGCCGGGACTACACGGTGATCGCCGCCGTCGCCTCACCGGACCGGCTCGAAACAGAGCTCCAAGACGCTGCCGCGCGACTCGGGGGGGTCCGGGTCGAATCCGCCGACCTCGAGCGGGAACTCCCCCGGATGCGACTCGAACTCGCGAACATGTACGGCGGGATCCCATCGCTCGCGGCCCGCAACCGAGCGCACAATGCGATCGATCCGCTCCCGGGGGGCGTGCCCAAGGGCGGGGATGTCCGGCAGCTCGAGGGGATCGAGATCGATGAGATCCGGGCGCGGATCCGGGTGCACTACGTCCCGGAGCGTGCGCGCTTGATCGTTGCGGGAGCGTTCTCGGCGGAGGAGACCCGAGCGAAGATCGAGGAGCTGTTCGGGAAGATCCCTCGACCCGATCTCGAACCACTCCCGCTCCGGAACCCCCCGAAGTCCAGGGTCGGAGAGCAGATCCAAGTCGCCACGGGAGGCGCTTCCTCCCCGCGAGTGGTCGCCCGCCTCTGGGCCGCTCCCGCACTGACCGAGGCCGGGGCGGCCGCGTACCTCCTCTACGGTGCGAAGTTCCTGCAGGTCGCGCCGGCGCACGGGGTGACCCCGGTGTTCACGCCGATCGACGACCCCCGCGTCTTCGGCGGAATCGTGACCGCCGCAGAGGGAGAGAGTGCCGCCGCAGCACTCGGTCACATCGATCGCGCGCTCGCCGCCGCCCTCAAGGTCGAGGGTCCGATCCCCCGGCAGTGGGCGGAGCGATCCCTCGACAACCTGCTCTCGCTGCGCCCACCCACCCCCATCATGATCGCGACGAACCCGTACCTCGTCGCCTTCGGGGTGGGCCGTCGAGCACAGCTCGGACTCGATCGCGATGCGCTCGTCACGGGGATCTCGGAGGCGTCGGAAGAAGACCTGGCGAAGCTGCGGGAGACCACGCTCCACTCTGCTCGGTCGGTGACCGTATCGATCGGCTTCCCCTCGACGAGTTCCACCCCGAAGAGTGAAGGAAACGAAGAATAACCTCGCAGAACCGAGCGCGGTCGACACCGACCGTCTCGCTCCCCGTGCCGATCCCCGTGCCGATCCCCGTGCCGATCCCACAGTAGCGAGAGATAGGACTGGCATCCTCTTCGGTGAGGCAGTTCCCCCCCCGCATCACGAGAAGGGCTACGTCACCTGATGCAGGTGCACGTCCCGCTGCGGGAACGGGATCGAAATCCCCTCCGCATCGAACTGCTCCTTCACGGCGCGCGTCACGTCCCAGAAGACATCCCAGTAGTCCGATGTCTTCGCCCACGGTCGACAGATGAAATTCACCGAAGAGTCCCCCAGGGCGTGAACCTTGATCTGCGGTTCCGGATCTTCGAGGACCATGGGGTGCGCTTCGACGATCCGCCGAAGAACCGCCTCCGCCTTGGCGATATCATCGCCGTAGCCGATCCCGAACTGCATGTCGACCCGACGCTGCGTATTGCCGGTGACGTTGCGGATCACGCCGCCCCAGACCGAGCCGTTGGGGACGATGATGCGCTGGTTGTCCGGGGTGAGGAACCGGGTCGAGACCAGGGAGATATCCTCGATCTTCCCCATCACGCCGGCCGCCTCGACCACGTCCCCGATCTCGAACGGCCGGTACATCAATATCAGGATCCCCGCTGCGAAGTTGCCGAGCGTCTCCTGCAACGCGAACCCGAGCACGAACCCCCCGACCCCGATCGCGGCGATGAACGGTCCGATGTCGACCCCGAGCACCGAGAGCGCGATGACCACCCCGAGGATGAATACCGTCTTCTTGGCCATGCCGGTGAAGAACCGTCGCAGCCCCTCGCTGATTTTCAGCTTGCTCCGACGCAGTGCCGCGCCGGTGATCCCCGAGGCGAGACCGGCGAAGAAACGAAACACGATCAGGGTGAGCAGTGCGAGTCCGATCCTCTTCGCCCAGAGGATCCCCCCCTCCGCCGACTTCAACCAATTGAGAAGCGCTGAAGTCGCCGCGCCGGCGTCGGCGGTGTCCGCCAGGATCCCCGAGACTGCTCCGTAATAGGCTCGGTACTTCAGGCCATCGCCGCCCTTCTTCTCGAGCGCGAGAAATGCCGCCTCGAATCGTTCGAGCAATGCGGTCTTCTCGGCCGAGAACGCGGTGACCCGCTCGGTGAGGGGGGCGGTGACCGCCACATCGTCTCCGGCCGCCCGGATGAGGATGTTCGTCTCGGCGATCTCGGCGATCTTGTCACGAACCAGTCGTTGCCAGGCGTCGACCTCGGCCACCAGTTCGTCGGCGGTCGGTGCGCGGAGCTTGTCCCCGAGATCGAGTAGAGAAATTGCTGGGTCAGCCGTCGTCTGCGGCTGAAGATCGTCGCCTTGGGCGATCGCGATCGTGGGCGAGAGTCCGACGAGCGCGAGGAGGAGCGGGAGAGCCCAGTTCTTTCGCATCGTGGTGTCCCCGATCTGATCAGAAGGAGAAGGCGTAGCCGAGCCCGAGCAAGTATTCGGAGTCGGTCCGATCCTTGCCCGCGGCCGGGGTGTTGTCCCACTTGAAGTTCAACTGCAGCGAAGCGAAGAAGTTCGCGATCAGCGTGAAACGCAGGCCCGTCCTCGTCTCCACCTGCATGTCGTCCACGTTCTCGAGGCTCCAGAACACCTCGTGGAAGTGAAAGAGTGTGATGCGATGGGCGACCACGACCCAGTCGACCTTCCCGCTGATGCGGCTCGATGCCCGTTCGTCGGACACCCCGCCGTCGAAGTCCTCGTCGATGTACGAGGCCCCCAACTCCTCGTAGAACTTCAGATCGGGGCGATCGTAGAACTGATACCCACCGCCGGCGCCCACGGTGGTGCGCAGATCGAGATCTGCGAACTCGTCCCCCTCGAGGGATCCGTTGCCGTAGGCGAAGAGTCGGTCGGTGAAGAAGTAGTCGTACTTTCCACGCCCCTGCGCGTTGCGCTGGGAGACCTGGCCGCCCTCCTCGGAGTAGTTCCACGCTCCGAACACGGTGAGACGGCCCTTCTCGGTCCTCCGGATGACCTCTGCGAACGAAGCCAACGTCTCCGTTTTCGTGTTCCCTTCGGTGGCCTTGGCGCTCAAGGTGATGTTCCCGTCGTAGCGGACGGGTTTCACTTTCGGAGGATCGATCGCGGTGATCTCCGCGAGCTCGAACGGTTGCGGCCCTCGATCGGTCACGAACTGGGGATCTTCGCCAGGCGAAACGAGGAACCGCCCTCGACGAACGCTGCCATCCGTGAACACCGCGGTGTGGCTCTCGTCGGTAGCAAGGGTCATCACGTTCGCGAAGGGTACCTCGACCTTCCCCGCGGACCCCTCCGCGATCGTCAACGTCCCTCCGGAGAGACTGGTGATGCGGCCGAGGATCCTGGTTCCATCCTTGAAGACGACCTCATCGGCGCCGGCCGTTGAAGGGGCGATCACAGAGGGGGCGACCAGAACCACCGACAGAAGAAGACACCCGATCGGCCTTGAGAATCGAGACATCGGAGTTCCCTGTCTGCATTCAATTTGTGGGTGAGTCGCCACCAGTCCGGCATGAATCGCCGGCGGGCCAGTCGGGAGTGTACCTGGCGAGGCTGGCGGGCTCCACCGAAAGCCACAACGAGGTGTCGAGTTGCTGGAAGCGACCCTACCCGGTAGTCTCCCCCGCTCTGGACTAGATCCCATCGAAAGGAATCGAAAGATGATGACCCCGTGGATGACGCGTCGCTCCGCTCCGCTCGTCGCGGTCGCGCTCGCGCTCGCGCTCGTTCTCGCCACTCCTCTTGCCGCCGAGGACTACGAGATCGACGCCGTGCACAGCTCGGTGGTCTTCAAGATCGTTCACGCGAACACCTCCGAATTCTTCGGACGATTCAACGATGTCAGCGGCGGGCTGACCTTCGATGAGAAGAATCTGAAGGAGTGCCGGATCCGAGCGGTCGTGAGAACGGCGAGCGTCGACACCAATAGCGGAGATCGCGACCAGCACGTCCGCAGCGAGGATTTCCTCAGCGCCGAGGCCCACCCCGAGATCGTCTTCGAGGGGACCGGATTCAAGAAGGGGAAGGAGAAGGACTCCTACTCGGTGAAGGGAAAGCTGAGCTTCCGCGGGGTGACCAAGGATCTCGAGGTCACGGTGAAGAAGGTCGGCACCGGGGAGTTCCCCCCCGGTGTGAAGCGGATCGGATTCAGCTGCACCTTCACGGTGAAGCGCACCGAATTCGGAAACAACACCATGACGAACATGCTCAGCGACGAAGTCGAGATCACGGTCGGGATCGAAGCGAAGCTTCCCAAGAAGGAATAGGGGCTCGCCCAATCCGTGCGGGACTGTCCCGACGGTCGGCTGCTCCACCATCACGCCCCGAACGCGATTCTGAAGAGTCGTCGCACGGAATCGTCGCTCTCGATCGTCTCGAGCTCCGCGGAGGTGAACCACCCCAGGGCGAGCGATTCATCGCTCGCGGCCTCCCGCACACCTGCCGGGGCAAAGATCTGGAACCGAACGTCGAGGTGCAGATGCTCCGGTTCCGATCCACGGATCGGGATCGTATGGATGTCGAGATCGACCGGACAGGGATCGATCGCGAGATCCGCGATTCCTGACTCTTCCGTCGCCTCCCGCAGCGCACTCGCCGCGAGATTGCCGTTCCCGTCGCAGTGTCCGCCGAGCTGGAGCCATCGCCCGAGCTTGCGATGATGCGTGAGCAATGCGCGCTCACCCCGGGAGTCGATCACCATACCCGATGCGGTCAGGTGCCCCGGGAGGCAGCTGCGAAGCAGCGCGTCCGGGTGCGCGTCGATGAACTCCAGCACCCGCTCTCGCTCGCGGATCTGCGCGGAACCTTCGGGGGAGTACCCCGCGACGATCGACCGCGCGACGGCGAGATCACCCCGGCCGAGTCGTGCATCGCCAGCTCTCCGCAGCTCCATCGCCTAGCTCTCGCTCTCTGGTTCGGACGCGGAAGCGGCGCCTCCTTCTCTCGCGATGATCAGCCGCGCTCCCCGCCCATAGGTGAGGTAACTCCAGGTCCAGTCGAGGAGCACCGCCAGGCGATTTCGGAACCCGATCAAGAACACCAGGTGGATGCAGAGCCACGCGAGCCAGGCGATGAAGCCGGTCAGCTTGTGCTCGCCGATCTCGGCGATCGCCGCGCTCCGGCCGATCGTCGCCATGTTCCCCCGATCGACATAGCGAAACGGCACTCGTTCGCGCCCCTCTGAAGCGATGATGCGACCGACATGCCGCCCCTGTTGCATCGCGACCGGAGCGACTCCGGGAAGCGGTCGGCCCTCTTCGTCATCGAACCGAGCGATGTCCCCGATCGCGAACACCTCGGGGTATCCGGGAAGCGAGAGAGCGGGTTCGACGATCCATCGCCCGCCGCGATCGCGGGGCAGCTCGTGCCCATCGGTCAACTCGGAGGCTCGCACTCCCGCCGCCCAGAGCACAGTGCCGGCGTCGATCCGCTCCTCCCCCAGTTCGACCCCGCGTTCGTCGATCGCGGTGACCCTCTCGCCGGTGCGGACTTCGACCCCCATCCGCTCGAGTGTCTTGCGGGCTCCCGCCGAGAGCGTGGCATCGAAGCTTCCGAGGATCCGCTCCTCTCCCTCGAGAAGGACGATCCGAGCAGAACCCGGACGAATTTCGCGGAAGTCACGGGCGAGGACGAAACGAGAGATCTCGGCGAGTGCGCCGGCGAGTTCGACCCCGGTCGGTCCTCCTCCCACCACCACGAACGTCATCCGTTCGCGGCGCCGGTCGCTGTCCCGTTCCCGCTCCGCCGCCTCGAAGGCGGTGAGCACGCGGTGGCGGATCGCGAGCGCATCCTCGACCGTCTTCAGGCCGAGAGCGAACTGAGACCACTCCTCCCGCCCGAAATAGAAGGTCCGCGCCCCTGCCGCGACGACCAACCAGTCGTAGGGGATTTCGCGGAACCGGAGGTTGGAGGGAGCGAGCGCGACGACTCGGCGGTCGAGATCGATCCCGGTGACATCGGCGAGATATACCGTGGTGTTCCGCTGCCGCCGGACGATCGAACGGATCGGGGCCGCGATGTCCGCCGGGCTGAGCCCCGCCATCGCGACCTGGTAGAGGAGCGGCTGAAAGAGATGGTGGTTCGTGCGGTCGAGGATCGTGATCCGCACCGGCGCCCGGCGTAGCGACCGCGCGACCGCCAATCCGCCGAACCCGCCTCCGATGATCACGACGTGGGGGGGGGAATCGGGGCGGTCCGGCATCTCAGCGACCGCGGAAGAGGTTTCGGACCACATGCCCCGCGATCTGCGGATTCTCCCGGAGGCGGCGCGACGAGTACGCGTACCACTCCTCGCCGAAGGGGACGTAGACCCGCAGCGGATGGCCGGCGGAGACGAGTTCGGTACGAATCGATTCGGTGACCCCGAGGAGCATCTGGAACTCGTACCGCTCCTTCGGAAGTTCGTGCTCGCGAATCAGATCGAGCGCCGCGTCGATCAGAGGGCGATCGTGAGTGGCGATCGCGACCTTCTCCGCGCCGCCTTCGATGAGCTGACCCAAGATCGCGATGTACGCTTGCCGGACCTCATCCCGACCCTGCAGGGCGACTTCCGGGGGCTCGACGTAGATCCCCTTGCAGAGCCGAATGTGCGTCCGACCCTCGGCGAGCAGTCTCGCGACGTCCCCTGGAGTGCGCCTCAGACAGGCCTGCAGCACCGCGCCGACCGCCTTCGACCGCTGGCGCATCTCCCGGTAGATGTCGAGGGTCCACTGCGTGACCTGGGAGCCCTCCATATCGATCCGAACGAAGTTTCGCCGATCCTCGGCCGCCGCGACCAGGTCGCGCATCACCGAACGGCAGAGCTCCGGGTCGAATTGCAGTCCCATCTGGGAGAGCTTCACCGAGATGTTGCAGTTGAGCTGGTGGCTCTCGATCTCCGCGAGGGAACGCAGGTAGAGGTCACGGCTGGCGATCGCCTGGGTGGAGTCGGTCGAATCTTCCCCGAGCACATCGAGGGTCGCGGACATCCCCTGGGCGTTCAGATCGCGCACGCAGGCGATCGCGTCGGCGAGGCTGGTGCCCGCGATGTACCGTCGAGAGATGCGCCAGACCAGCGGTCGGGGAACGAGCGGCAACAGGGTGACCAAGGCCCGGTTCAGCATGGACTCCCTCCCCGCGCGTTCCCGGGGCATTCGCGGTGCGAACCCGGTCCCGGACCGAGTCTTTTCGACCCCTTGTAGATCTGGCATCGCTTCCCCCACGATCCTCTGAACGCTTGGCTGATCCGGAGCAGCGATCCAGTCCGGGGGCGGTACTATACCGGGGCGTGCCCCGCCGCGGGAACGGTCCCCGAACGAAGGAGTGAGAGTTCCATGCTGCCCAACTCCGAGCAGCCCATTCCCGAACCGAGGCCCCGAATCGTCATCCGGACGCCGCTCTCCTTCTTCGAGTGGCTCCTCTTCGGATTTCTCCTGACGAGCGGCGCCCTCCACCTCTATGGCGGGTGGGGTCCGAGCTTCGACGGGGACCCGATGACGCGCGAGGGGCTCTGGGAGGTCGCGGTCGGGACCTTCTCCATTCTGCTCTCCGGCCAGGTCTTCCTGCGGACCCCGGCGGCGCGGTTCTCGATCTCGCTCCTCTTCCTGATGCAGGGGATCGCATTCGTCCAACGCTATGCCGTCTACCACCCGGAACGTTGGCTCCAAGCGACCGACCTGTTCCGCCTCCAGCGGCTCATCGAGTTGGGATTCTTCGCAATCGCGATCGTCCTCGTCCATGTACGACCGCGGAGGATCGAGGTGTTGTCGTGAGCGCGACGATCCGTGACGCCAAACTCGAGGACCTGCCCCCGATCGACGCCATCTACCGACCCGAGGTCCTTCACGGGGTCGCCACCTTCGACACCGAGCCGAGGAGCGAGGCCGAGACCCGAGCCTGGTTCGAGAGGATCCGCAGCCGGGAGCTACCGGTGCGGGTCGCGATCGACCGAGAAGAACGGGTGATCGGCTACTCCTGCCTCGCTCCCTGGTCTCCGAAACCGGCCTACTCGATCACCGCGGAGAGCAGCGTGTACGTCCACACGGACCACCGCAGCGCCGGGATCGGCCGCGCGTTGGTCACCGATCTGATCGAGTGGGCGCGGGAGCGATCGCTACAGCTCCTGGTCGCGCAGATCGAGACGAGCGGCGGCGCGGCGAGCCGGAGGCTCCACACTTCGCTCGGCTTCGAACCGGTGGGGGTGTTGCACGGAGTCGGGCAGAAGTTCGGGCGACTGCTCGATGTGGAGATCTTGGAGCTCAGGCTCTCTCACCCGTGATCGGTGCCGGCTCTCCTCTCCGACGGCACCTCAGCAACCGTTCCCGCTCTCGCAGTCCAGACTCCGATTCGAGGTTTTTCGACCGCCTCCTAGGACCAACTCAAGCGCGGTAGCGCACGGCCCAGGCGTGCTCGCACGGCGGGGTGGCGCGGACCGCGGCGGGGATTTCGACGATCGTCTCCGCGCCGCGGGAGCGCACGACGAGCGGTCCCCCGCCGCCGCCGAGAAGCTCGACCGCGCTTCCTTCCGCGACTCGATCCGGGATGACGATCTCCTTCGGCGGAGCGACCTCCCCCTCAGGCGCGAGGTGGATCGCGAAGCGCTCGCTCCCCTTCTGGGTCAGCGCGACATTTCCCTTCCGGTAAGGAGGGAGCGCTCTCGTCCCATGGATCGCCTCCGCATTCACCGCCATCCACCGCGCGACCCCGCCGAGCCGCTCGTGCGCGATGGGGTCCCAGCGTCCGTCGGGACCGGGGCCGATGTTGAGGAGCAGATTCCCTCCCTTGGCGACCACTTCGACGAGGAGCTGCACCAGGTGTCGGACGCTCTTGTATCGGTCCCCCGGCTTGAAGGACCACTGGTCCCCCATCGTGATGCACGACTCCCACGCGTGCGGCAACGGTGCGGCGGGGACTTTCTGCTCGGGGGTGTAGTAATTCTCGTGGGGCCCGGCGACCCAGCGATCGACGACGATCAGCTCGCGGTTGCGTTTCCGCGCCTGCCGAGCGATCGCATCGATCTCGATGTCGTACTTCGGCGGCTGCACCCAGGAACCATCGAACCAGAGGATGTCGGGGCGGTATCGCTCCATCAGTTCATCGATCTGGGCGTGGGTGAACTGTACGAAGCGCGCCCATCGCTCCGGGTGCAGGGCGACATCGTAGTTCGGGAACTTGTCGGGAGCGGGGAGGGATGGGTCCCAGAAGTCGGGGTGGTTCCAGTCTGGCTTCGAATAGTACGCGCCGACCGGGAACCCCGCCTCGCGGAACGCCGAGAAGATCGTGCCGGTGACGTCCGCGCGCGGGTCATCGTGAAACGGGCAGCTCGGGTGAGTGACGCGAAAGTCGGTGTGGCGCGTCTCGAACATGCAGAAGCCGTCGTGGTGCTTCGTGGTGAACATCAAGTAGCGCATCCCCGCGGCCCGAGCGGCTTCGACCCAAGGCGCGACGTCGAGATCTCGAGGATCGAACACTCCCCGGAGCGCCCGATACCGCCGGCGGAACTCACGCAGGTCGTGTCCGCACTCCTCCCACTGCGGAAGAGATGTCCGCCCGTACCCCTCGACCCCCTCCATCGGCCACGATTCGACCGCCCCCCACTCGGCGTAGATCCCCCAGTGCATGAAGAGCCCGAACTTCCACTCCTGGAAGCGCTCGAGTCGCTCGCGCAGTACGGGATCATCGATCTGTTTCGGTGGGTATTCGCGGTCATCGAACGCGAGGAGCGACGCGCCGAGTCGTGGAGCCCACGGCGCGAGGGCGCCCGCGGCGAGCAGCGGAAGCGCGCGTCGGCGCGAGATCGGGGTGTTCTTCATCGAGATCCTCCAGACGGTTCCACCCTCGAGCCGATCATAGAGGAAAGGCGCAGGGCCCAGCTCAGGTTGCCCCGCAATCGCGGTGAGGAACCGATCGATGAACGACGGAGAACCGCTCAGCTAGGCGCCGGGTGCTCACCCGGGAGTCCTCTGCTTCCGAGCAGTTCCAGGATCCACGCTTCCGCCTGCCGCAGTTTCGCCCCCAGTTCGACCTGGTCCCCGACGAAAACAACGGCTCGAGCCGCCTGCGGACATCCGCGGGAAGGTCATGATCGAGGTAGCGGAGGCCGAAGGTCGCTCGAAAGGGGTCGTGCCTTATCCGCAGCAGCTCCACGAGGTGCCGGAGCGTGACCGACTGGTAGAACGCGAGGGCGTCGACCGGCTTCCCGCGGCGGAGCTCCTTGTCAGGGAGAACCCCCATCAGGCGATGACGCACTCGGATCGACTCGACGCGGCCATGGTTCTCCTCGTCGATCGTGTTCCGGTCGAGGGGCGCCGGGTCGACGATCCCGATCCGATCGAAGGCCATTCGCGCGTTCCCGTGTCTCTCGGGCTGCAGGAACAAATCCTTCGCGTCCGGGCGAGAGACCACCAAGTCGATGAAGTGATCGGGTGAGGCATCGCGCAGTCGGTAGAACGCCTGCGAGTGTCCGTGCCACGTCGGCTCGGGGAGACGGCAGCGGTCCGAGATCGGGGAGAGCTCGCCGAGGGTGTTCTCGACGAGGGTGAAGGCGTCCTCGACCCGCTCCGCTTCCGCGACCAGCACGAGATCGATGTCGGAGATGGCATCTTCGCGCCCGAAGGCGGCGGACCCTCCCTCCCACGCCGCGAGAATCCACGGCGCTGCCTGACAGCGGTCGATCAACGCTTGCAGGAGGCGGGTTCGCCCGATCGGAGCGCTCATGGTTGCTCCGCGGCCGGGGTCGTCACAGGTGGTCGATTCGCCGTCACTTGCTTTCGCCGCCGCCGTTTTCGGAGCACCGGGGTCGCCCAGATGTACACCCCGCTGAAGCTGAGGAAGAGCAGAGCGAGCGCGACGATCGGCATCCCGTAGTCGTGCCAAACCTGCGCGAACCAACTTCCGTCGTGGATCGATTCGATCAAGTCGGAGGGTCGCCAGGTATCGCTGAGCACCAAGCCGGTCACCGCGTCGACCTGGACCTCACGGTGTCCGTGAATCGACCGGACCTTGTGCACACGGCGCCCCGGGCGGAAGTCGATCCGCTCGATGTCGTCGATGGTCGCGAACACGGGATCGCCGGTATCGCGCGCGGCGGCGAGCACCACCGCGATCGACACGAACTGATCGGGTGTCCCCTCCGCCCCGATCTGGGTCGCGGGTTGGATCGACGTGAACTCCTTCTTCACCAGAAGGAGAAACCCGGTCACGGCGGTCGTGGCGATCACCAGGCAGATCGAGAGCCCGATCCACCGGTGGAGGTTCCAGAGGAGTTTGAAGAGGTTCATGCGCGGGAGTGTCGCAAGGGGCGACCGGGTGGGCAACTCCAGTTTCAGGCCTCGTAGAGCACTCACGAGTCACCCCAACGAGCTCGCCTCTGGCTCGGGGGGGCTGGAACGATGAGGGGACTGGCTCTCCATTTCACTCGCCCCACGCTGCGCGAATTCGCTTCAGCTTCGGGAACGGCCTCGGCCACGGCCACCACTTTCTCGGCCAGCGGATCTCGATCAGGTCGATGCGCACGCCACCCGGGCTTCGACTCCGTCCGTGCAACCATTCGGCGGCGCGGGCGATGCGTTGCATCTGGCGGGATGAGAGCTCGACCGGGTGGTCGCTGCTGCGAGTCTTCACCTCGACCACGAGTAACATCTTCGTCGATCGTTCGAGGGCGACGATGTCGATCTCGCCGATCGGGGTCCGCCGGTTTCGCGCGAGAATTCTTGCGCCGGTGAGGCGCAGGTACCACACCGCGATGGTCTCCCCCCGACGACCGAGCGACGAGCGATGATCCGTTCTCCGTCGCTCGTCCGCATCCGGTCTCTCTGGATGCGCGAACCCCCCGGCCGGTCTCCCGGACGGGGGGTTCGCGGGATCCGCGGGCGCGGATCTTCGTCGTCGGTGCGTTGGTCGATCTATTTTTCGGTGCCCCCCGCGACCGCCTCGGCGGCGGACTCGCTGAGCGCGTTCTCGAGACGAGGAGTTGGCGCGGGCATCCGGTCCGCCACCATCTTCGAAGGCTTTCGGCGATGCCGCACGCCGCCGATCAGCTCGCGCACTTTGGTCGACTTGCCGACCCGGTCGCGTAGGTAGTAGAGCTTCGCGCGCCGGACGCGACCGCGACGCTTCACGACGATCTGCTCGATCCAAGGGCTGTGCAGGGGAAAGACCCGCTCGACCCCTTCACCCGCGACGATGCGTCGCACCGTGAACGCGCTGCGATTCGAGGCGCTCTTTCGGGCGATCACCGTTCCGGTGAAGATTTGGACCCGCTGCTTATCACCCTCGATGATGCGCACGTGCACATCGATCGTGTCCCCGATCTCGAAGACGGGTACTACGGTCTTGAGCTGGCGGCGTTCGTAGTCATCCATCAGGTTCATCGTCGGTCTCCGACTCTGCGGCGCTGGGTCGCTTCGCGCGCCCGCTGCCGTCGCCATTCTTCGATCCGGCCGTGATCCCCCGAAAGAAGGACCTCGGGCACCTCACGACCGCGGTAGCTCGCCGGACGGGTCCAAGATGCGTGGTCGAGGCCACCGACCCCCGCGCTCTCCCCGGCCCACTCCCCGAAGGAGTCCCGACGGGCCGACTCGTCGTCTCCGAGCACCCCCGGCAAGAGCCGCGCGGTGCCCTCGATGATCGTCATCGCCGGCACTTCGCCGCCGGAGAGGACATAGTCCCCTACCGACAAGTGCCGCCACGGGTACGACTCGAGAATCCGCTCGTCGTACCCCTCGTAGCGCCCGCAGAGAAGCACCAGCCGAGCGCGACCAGCAAACTCCTCGAGCACCCCCTGAGTCAGAGGCGCCCCGCGCGGGCAAAGGAGCACAAGCTCCGTCCCGCAGCCCGCGTCCGCATCAGAACCGTCGCCAGCCTCCGAACCGTCGCTGGCCTCCAAACCGTCGCTGCCCTCCAAACCGTCGCTGCCCTCCGAACCGTCGCTGCCCTCCGGACCGTCGCTGCCCTCCGGACCGTCGCAGGCCCCAACATCCGAACCGTCTCCCAAGCCCCGGACCGAAAAGGTCTCAACACCGCCAGGTGTTGAACCAGAAAATGACGGTATTCCGAGCACATCCAGTGCTCGGAATACCGGCTCCGGTTTGAGCAACATCCCAGGTCCCCCGCCGTAGGGGCGGTCGTCGACCGTTCGATGCCGCCCCTCGGCAAAGGCGCGAAGGTCGGTCACCCGCACTTCGAGCCGTCCGAGGTCCCGGGCGCGCCGCACCATCCCTTGGGTCAGGAAGGGCCCGAAGAACCGCGGGAAGATCGTCAGGATGTCGACCCGCATCTCGGCCCCTCAGCGCACCGACAGGGGGATTACTTTTTCTCCGCCTCGCGCTTCTTCGCACGTTGCGCAGCGCGTCGGCTCGTCTTCACTTTTCCGTACTTGACGTCGACCTTGCGCAGGAACGACGTCACCGTCTCCGACGGCCGCGCTCCCTGGTCGATCCAGTACTGGACCCTGTCGACCTTGAGTTTCACCCGCGTGAGGGGGTCTTCGATGAACGGGTCGTAGGTGCCGACGATCTCGAGGGACTTGCCCTGGCGCGCGTTGCGTTTCTCGATCGCCTCCACGCGGTAGAACGGTCGGTGCCGACGACCGCAGCGCTTCAGGCGTAGCATGACCGCCATTGTGACTCCGTGCTCCTCGAGATCCCGCTGGACCTCGATTTCGGGTTCCGCTTCTGCTCGGGGGTCGCGGCGGTCGAGGCCCTCCCCCAGGGCGCCCGAGCGACACGAGGCTCCGTGCCTCGGGCCGGGGGCGAGAGAGACCACCGGATACTCCAAATCATTCAAAGACCGACGATTATAGACGTGACGGTAGGGTCCGCAACGCCATTTGCCACCCTGAGGGTCAGCGTTTTCGGTTCTTCTGCTTCCGCTGCCGCTCGGATTTTCGCTTTTTTCGGACCTCGTCTTTGGGGGGACGGTGCTTGCCGGGGCGCTTTGGTGCGGTCTGCTGGCCGGCGAGGGCCTGGAGGAGACCCCTCTGGGGAGGGCCGCCGTTCTTGTTCTGCCCCGGAAGGGCCGGTCCGCCGGTGGGGGCCGGGGTGGCGCGGCTGGGTCCGAGGTCGTGCGCGATCTCGTGCACCGACTCCCCCGCCATCTGCCGCTTCATCGCCCGCATCCCCTTCAGTTTGCCGAACACCCCCTGATGCTTGTTCAGCTCCTGCATCAAGGTCTGCATCTGCTTGAACTGCCGGAGGAGGTCGGTGACCTCGTTCACGGTGCGACCGGAGCCGATCGCGATCCGCTTCCGACGGCTCGTATTGATGATCTCCGGGCGGGTGCGTTCCGTGCTGGTCATCGACTGGATCATGCATTCGATCGACTTGAGCTCGTCCCCCTTGAGGTCGAGCTCGTCCACCTTGCCGCCGATCCCGGGGAGGTGGCCGAGGAGGTCCTTGAAGTTGCCGAGCTTCTTCAACTGACCGAGCTGTTTGAGGAAGTCGTTGAGGTCGAACTTCGCGGAGAGCAGCTTCTCCTGCATCTCCTGTTGCTGGTCGTGGTCGAGGACGTCCTGCGCCTTCTCGACCAGACTGACCACATCCCCCATGCCCAGGATGCGCCCGGCCATGCGGTCGGGACGGAACGGCTCGAGTTTGTCGAGTTTCTCCCCGACCCCGATGAACTTGATCGGCTTGCCGGTGATCGACTTCACCGAGAGCGCCGCACCGCCGCGCGCGTCACCGTCGAGTTTGGTCAGGATCACGCCGGAGAGCTCGAGCGCCGCGTTGAATTCACGCGCCGAATTCACGGCGTCCTGTCCGGTCATCGCATCGCAGACCAGGAAGATCTCGTCGGGGGCGGTCTTCTTCGCCACCAGCTTCAGCTCGGACATCAACCGCTCGTCGATGTGCAGCCGACCGGCGGTGTCGAGGATGACGGTGTCGCACCCCTTGCCCGCCGCCTCTTTCACGGCCTTGGCACACAACTCGGGGGGCGAGAGCCCCGGCTCGTGGAAGACGGGGACGTCGATCTGCTGACCGAGCACCTTGAGCTGCTCGATCGCCGCCGGGCGCTGGAGGTCGGCGGCGACCATCATCGGGTGGCGCTTCTTCTTGTCGCGGAGGTGGAGCGCGAGCTTTGCGCAGGTGGTGGTCTTTCCCGAGCCCTGCAACCCGGAGAGCAGGATCACCGTCGGGCCCTTCTTGCGCCAGGCGATCTCGGGGTCCTCGGGACCCATCAGCTCGGTCAGCGATTCGTGGACGATCTTGGTGAACTGCTGGCTCGCGTCGACGCCCTCGATCACCTGGGTGCCGAGCGCGGACTCCTGGACCTTCGAGACGAACTCCTTGACGACCGACAGCGCGACGTCCGCTTCGAGGAGGGCGCGGCGGATCTCGCGCACCGTCTCCTTCACGTTCGATTCGGTGATCTTCTTCCCGCGCAGGGTGCCGACGATGTCGGAGAAGCGGCGGGTCAGGTTCTCGAGCATGCTGCGGTCTCCTGGGACAGGTCTCTATCCAGCGGTCGGGTCGACCGCGGAGTGGACCAGCGACATGATGCGGGATGGAGCGGCGTGGGTCCATGCCTCCGAGGAGAACGGAGTCCCTGATCTGTGCTGGACCCTCGATTTCCCGGGTCCAATCCCGCAGGTGCCCCCGGAGCTCATCGGGGTCGAACGAATCATTCTCGGAATCACACCCCGGATTCGTCGTGCGAGCGAGCGATCTCCGCGCCGAGACGACGGAGCTTCCGCTCCATGTTCACGTAGCCACGGTCGAGGTGATAGATCCGGTGGATTCGGGTCGAACCCTCGGCGACGAGTGCCGCCATCACCAGACTGGCGCTCGCCCGAAGATCGCTCGCCATCACGTCCGCCCCCGACAGGCGACGCCCCCCTTCGATGATCGCGGTGGGGCCCTCCTTGCGGATCCGCGCTCCGAGACGGTTGAGCTCCGCGACGTGCATGAAGCGATCGGGATAGACCTTCTCGGTCAGGATGCTGATCCCATCGACTCGCGTGAGCACCGCCATCAATTGCGCCTGGAGGTCGGTCGGGAACCCGGGGTAGGGAAGGGTCGCGACATCGACCGGACCCAGTTTCGGTACGCCGCGCACCTGGACCCAGTCGTCACCGATCTCGACGGGGACTCCCATCCGCTCCATCAGGTCGAGGAGGGCTCGCAGCACGGTTGGATCGCAGCCACGCACCCGCACATCTCCGCCGGCGAGGGCGGCGGTGAGGATATACGTCCCCGCTTCGATCCGATCGGGGGGGACGGTGAACTCTCCTCCTCCGAGGCGATCGCGCCCCTCGATGCGCACCCGATGGGTGCCCGCTCCTTCGACCGGAACCCCGAGGACCTGCAGGAATTCGGCGAGTCCGACGATCTCCGGCTCGCACGCGGCGCCCTCGATCACCGTCTCTCCCTCGGCCCGGGCGGCGGCGAGCATGATGTTTGCGGTGCCGAGCACCGTCGAGCCGAAGGGCCCGCTCAGGTAGATCGTCGTGCCGACCAGTCGCTCCGCCCGCGCGACGATATAGCCGTGCTCGAGCCGGATGTCGGCCCCGAGGGCGCGGAGCCCCTTCAGGTGGAGGTCGACGGGACGGTCTCCGATCGCGCAGCCGCCGGGGAGCGAGACCTTGGCGAGACCCTGTCGGGCGAGCAGCGGCCCGAGGCAGCAGATCGATGCGCGCATCCGCCTCACCATGTCGTACGGCGCGGTCGTTTCGATCGAGTCGGGGGCGTCGATCCGGATCGTCATCCCGTCCGCGTCGACTCCCGCCTGCGTCTCCACTTCGAGTCCGAGTTCCGAGAGGATCTTCAGCGTCGTGTGGATGTCACTGAGGGGGGGCACGTTGTGCAGGGTGACCGGTTCTTCGGAGAGAATCGTCGCGAAGAGGATCGGCAAGGAGCCGTTCTTCGACCCCGAGATGTCGACGTCTCCCGCCAAGATGTGACCACCGCGAATCACGAGTTGTTCCAAGGGTGTTCCCTCGTTTCCAGGCGCGCGGCGATTCTAGTGTCCTGAGTCGGAAGATCGCGCACAAATTGACGGGCCCTCGACGGCATTCACTTCGTTGCTACCCATCATCGCGCGCTCGATTCCCGCGAGGTCCTTTCGAGTCTCCACCGAGTATCCCCATTTCTCGAGCAGCTCTCGGATCGCGGACGCTCCGTCCTCCGGGAGTTCGAACAGAAGTCCTCCGCCGGAAGCGAGATGCGCACCGGACTGCGCGACGATTCGGCGATAGATTCCCAAACCATCGCCCCCCGGCGCGTCATACAGCGCGATCGCCGGCTCGTGCGCGGCCACCGCCGGTTCGAGGCGCGGATCGCCCGGAGCGATGTAGGGCGGATTGCTGACGATCAGGTCGTAGGTCGCCTCACCGGCGAGAGGGGCCAAGAGATCGCCCTCGTGGAGGCGAACTCGGCCGGCGAGACGATGCCGTTCGATGTTCCGCTGTGCCACTTCGACAGCAGCCGGAGAGATCTCGACCGTGTCGACGGTCGCGCCGGGGAGTTCGACCGCCAGCGCGATCGCGATGCAACCGGAGCCGGTTCCGATTTCTGCGATGCGTGCTTTGGGGCGACCCTTCAGGAATTCGATCCCCCATTCGATGAGCAGTTCGGTCTCGGGCCGGGGGACGAGGACGCCCGACGTGACGAAGAGGGGGAGGCTCCAGAATTCCCATTCGCCGAGGAGATACGCGAGCGGGACTCCGCGTTCTCGGTCGGCGACCAGGAGTTCGAGGGCTTCCGCCGAGGCCGGGGGGAGGGGGTCGCTCGATCGGACTGCGAGTGTGGCCCGGTCGATTTCGAGGACGTGCGCGACGAGGAAGCGAGCATCGAGGCGAGGAGCATCTGCTCCGGAGGCGGAGAGGCGCGCGCAGGCCGTATCGATCCACTCCTCAACGGTCCGTGGCATTCGATTCATCGCTCTCCAGCTCACCGCCGGCTCAGAGATGCTGCACCCGTTCCTCGCGGTCGTGCGCCTCGAGCTGGTCGAGGAGATGATCGATGTCTCCCGCCATGAATCTCTCGAGTCCGTAGAGCGAGCAGTTGATCCGATGGTCGGTGATGCGGTTCTGGGGGAAGTTGTACGTGCGAATCCGGTCGGAGCGATCCCCGGATCCGATCAGCGAGCGGCGCAGGGTCGCCTCTTTCTCGTGGCGCTTCCGATCCTCGGCTTCCTTGATCCGGCTCCGGAGGAGTCGCATCGCCTTCGCGCGGTTCTTGTGCTGAGACTTCTCGTCCTGGATCGAGACGACGATGCCGGTCGGGACGTGGGTGATTCGGACCGCGCTCGCGGTCTTGTTCACCTTCTGACCCCCAGGACCGGAGGCGCAGAAGGTGTCGATGCGGATGTCCTTCTCGGCGATCTCGATCTCGGTTTCCTCCACCTCCAACATCACCGCGACCGTGACCGCGGAGGTGTGGATCCTGCCTTGGGTCTCGGTCGAGGGGACCCGTTGCACGCGGTGGCCTCCGGACTCGAAACAGAGCCTGCGGTAGGCCCCTTTCCCCTTCACTCCGAAAATGATCTCCTTGTAGCCGCCGAGGTCGGTCGCGCTCTCCTCGAGGACTTCGATCTTGTAGCGGTGTCGCTCGCAGAAGAGGGAGTACAGCTTGAACATCTCGGCGGCGAAGAGCGCGGCCTCGTCCCCGCCGGTCCCGGCGCGGATCTCGATGATCGCGTTGTCCCCCGAATCGATCTGCTGATCGAGAATCGCGACTCGCACCCCGCGGGCTGCCTCGCGCACCGCGAGCTGGAGCGGCTCGATCTCTTCGAGCGCGAGTTCGCGCATTTCCGGGTCGTCGGCACTCTCGGCGAGTTCGCGGGCTTCTGCGAGCCCCTCGGTGGCCGTGCGATATTCGCGATAGAGGCGAACCATCTCCGCGGTGGTTCCGTGCTCCTTGAGTATCTCCTGGAATCGCGCGCGGTCGTTCTGCATCTCGGGGTCACCGATGAGGCGCTCGAGCTCCTCGTACCGCGACTCCAACCCCTCGAGACGCTCGAGGAGCTTTCCTTCGACCGGTGACTCCAGAAAACTCTGGTCGTAATCTGCCATGGCGTGCTTTCCTCGAGCTCAGCACTGTCTCGCCCACGGAATACGGGCCGGGAAAACCCCTTGGGGTCCTCCCGGCCCGTAAAACTGGAAACCGAGCTAGGCGTCGCCGGCGGGCTTTTCTTCAGTCGGAGACTCTGCCGCGGGTGGATCTGCCTTGGCTGCCTCAGCGGATGCTTTCGCCATCGCCAATTCCGCCTTCAACATCTCCGTCTTCGCCTTTTCGGCCTTCTCGGCCTCCGCTTCGGCTGCGGCCGCCGCCTCTTGCTCGGCCTTCTTCGCGGCGTCGGCCTCGGCGTACTTCAGCTTCTTGTCCTCGAGAATCTTCAGGCGGCGTTCCTCGGTCTTCTTCTTCTTCTCGACGCGCTTCTGCTGCTTGCGCGCCTCCTCGTCCTGATTCTGTCGCTTCTGTTCATCACGCGTGCTCACCGCGACGGAGAGCACGGCGTCGATCGAATCGTCTTTCCAGGCGAAGCGCTTCTGGAACTTCTCGACCCGTCCGGCGGCGTCGACGAACTTCTGCTTGCCCGTGTAGAACGGATGGCACGAGGAGCAGATCTCGACCGCCAGCGTCTTGACGGTCGCTCGCGTGGTGAATGAGTTCCCGCAACCGCAGGTCACTGCGCACACGATGTAGTCGGGATGGATTTCAGCCTTCATGACGCCGAACACTCCTGCTTCCGCGATCTGGCCCGCTCCCGAGACTCCACACAGTGCGAAGATCGCTCGAAAACCGGGTCCAGCATGCTAGAGAGAGGGGGGAATGCTAGCGATATGAACCACCACGATCAAGGCCCGCTTCGGAGGACCATTCGGCCACCCAAGCGGACGGACGTGAAGCGGAGATACCGAGCCACGAGCCAGAGGCGAGCGTTTGGGGGTGAAACGTGCCACAGGAGATGCACGACTCCAGGTCGGTGGCGTTGTCCACGACGCCGTCCGCGTTCAGTTCCATGAGACAAGATGCCCATTTAGTAGGAGCCCGATCGCCCGACGACCGCGCCTCCGTCGATCCCGAACCGGGACAGGTACTTCCGAAGACGATCGGAGTCGTTCCGGCTCGATCTGCGCGATTGCGACTCGGCGAAGAGGATCCTCCCCGCTTCGGAGAGGGAGCGACTCATCCGGCAGACCCCGAGGACGTCCTCGAGCTGGATGCGATCGAAACGATCGAGTTTTGCCGCGGCACTCGGCCCGAGGATCTCGGTCACCGCGTCGGCGCCCCGTTCCCCGGCCGGGCCCCACTGTCTCTCGAGCCTCGAGAGCTCCTCGTCGACCTCTTCCTTCCGGATTCGACCCCCGGTCGCGAGGGTCGACATGCGCACGATGGCGGCGTTCAGATCGCGGAAATTCCCCGGCCAGCTCGAGGTGCCCGCCATGGCGAAGCGGAGAAAACGGTCTCTCGCCTCTCGGTTCATCGTCACCTTGCGACCGGTCCGACGGGTGCGCATCTCGAGCTCGAAATCCAAGTTCGGCTCGATGTCCTCGCGGCGATCGGCGAGCCCAGGGAGCTCGAAGGTCCAAAGGTCGATCCTGGCCAGCAGATCCTCGCGAAACCCACCTTCCCGAACTCTCTTGCGCAAGTCGCGGTTGCTCCCCGCGATCAGCTGAAACTCGCTGTGCTCCTCCTTGTCGGAGCCGACCGGGAGAAAACGCCGTTCTTCGATCGCCCGGAGGAGCATCGCCTGCTCGTCGAGACCGAGCTCCCCGATCTCGTCCAGGAACAGAATGCCGCCATCCGCCGCGCGCAGGAGCCCGGGGCGGTCGGCGATCGCACCGGTGAACGCTCCGCGGCGGTGCCCGAACAGAGCCGACATCGCCGCATCGCCACGCAGGGTGGCGCAGTTCAATTCGACGAACGGACCGACGACCTCGCCGCGTTGTTTCTTGAGGTCGTAGATCCTCCGGGCGAGCTGCGTCTTCCCCGCGCCGGTCGGGCCGGCGAGGAGGATCGGTGCGGTCGAGGCGATGGCGACCCTCTCGAGTTCCTCCATCCTTCGGTTGAAGGTCTCGTTCCTCGTCGCGATCCCCGCCTTGAGGAAGTCGAGCCCTTCTCGCTGCTCCTCGGCGAAACGCATCGCGAGGCGGTCGTAGCGGGAGAGGTCGAGGTCGATCACATGATAGGTCCCGATGATGTCCTTGGAACCCTTCCCCCGTCGGGCGGGAGGCGAGGTCTGAAGGAGACGGGCGGGGAGATGCCGCGACTCGGCGAGGAGGAAGAGGCAGATCTGCGCGACGTGGGTACCGGTCGTGATGTGGACGAGGTACTCCTCCTCATCGAGGTCGAACGGGTAGCTGCTGCAGAAGTCGAGAAGGGTCGCGAACACCTCTTCGAAGTCCCACGGGTCGGCGGTCTCCGTGGCGTGGAGGCGCACCTCGGTCTCGGGGGAGACGGTGTGCAGGTCATCGGCCACCAGCCGCGCGATCCTCGTGTGACGTTGCTCGTGGAGGATCTCGAGCCGATCGACGAGCAACTCTTCGTGCTGACCGATCGACACCGTCGGTCGCCAACGGCTCCACCGGTCCTCCGAAACCCCCGAGTCGAGGGTCGACCCGAGCAAGCCGATGATGACGCGCCGCTTCGGCGGTCGAGCGGACGGTTCGCGCTCCGTGGGTGATCCTGTTGAATCCATGCTGATACTATAGGATCAGAAAGTGCGGAACACCAATCCTCTCTCGAGGTCCCCTCGAGCGCTCTAACCTCCCCGCGCAGTTGTCGCTAGGGCTGCCCTCCCGCAGCTTCCTCACGAACGGTACGGATCTTGACTGAGCTCTCTCAGTCGCGGCTCCGGTAGACCGGCGCTTGCCGGCCGGGGCCGCGACGGGACGCGGGACTCAGCACGACCCGCGAGGGAGAGGCGATTCACATGGCCCTCAGAGATCTGTTCCGATCCGGGCGAGGCGTTCTGCGCCCCACCGACACTCTCAACCGCGCCGGCGGCACGGTGTACGCGCTCCCACCGAAGGAAGCGCTCGCGCAGCTCGCGGTGACCAGCTGCCTCGGCGGCGCCTTCTACGAGAGTGCCGAAGGTCAACTGATCGAGATCATCGAGCGCGCCCGGAACCTCGAAGACCGCTACCTCGCTCAAGTCGCGATCTATGCTCGGGAACACGGACGGATGAAGGACTTGCCCGCGCTGCTCGCGGCGATCCTCGCCGGACGCGGAGCCGAGCTGGTCTCGGCGGTGTTCCCGCGGGTGATCGACACGCCGCGTCAGCTGCGCACGTTCGTGCAGATCGTTCGCAGCGGAGTGACCGGTCGTCGCTCCTTCGGGTCGCGAGTGAAGCGACTGATCGAGGAGTGGCTGGCGGCGCGCAGCGATGACCAGCTGATTCGGGGAAGCCATGGGCGCGCTCCGTCGCTCGCCGACATCGTCCGCATGATCCACCCGAAACCGGCAACGGAGAGTCGCGCGGCGCTCTACGGATCGCTGATCGGCCGCTTGGTCGCGACCGAGTCGCTGCCCGATCTCGCCCGCGAGCTCGTCGAGTTCAGAGCGGGGCTCCGCGCCGAGCTTCCCGATGTCCCGCTGCCGCTCTTGTCAGGGTACGAGCTGACCGAAGCGCACTGGCGCACGATCGCTGAACGTGCGCCGTGGCAGACGACGCGTGCGAGCCTGAACACGTTCGCGCGGCATGGAGTGTTCCAGGCGGAAGGGATGACCGAGAAGATCGCGGCGCGGCTGGCCGACCGAGATCAGATTCGCCGCGCAAGGGCGCAGCCGTACCAGATCCTGGTCGGCGTGCAGAATCTTGATCCGGCGGTACCGAACGAGCTCGGAGTCGCACTCCTCGACGCGCTCGAGATCGCGACGGAGAACACTCCCGCGTGGCCGGAGCCGCTCGCGGTCTGCGTGGATGTCTCCGGATCGATGTTCGCTCCGATCACCGGCTACCGGAGAGGCGCGACCAGCACGGCTCGCTGCGTCGACGTCGCGGCGCTGATCGCGGCCACTGTCCTTCGAAGGGTGCCGACGGCTGAGATCGTGCCGTTCGACTTGGCGGTTCGAAAGGTCCGAGTGCGCGGGATAGACTCGATCGCGACTACAGCGGAGCGACTCGCATCGCTCTGCGGGGGCGGGACCGATTGCTCGAGCGCCCTCCGGCATCTCCGATCGAGGAAGAGCCGCGCGCAGTTGGTCGTGTTCGTCTCGGACAATCAGTCGTGGTTCGATGCGAGACGGGGGGAGAGCGCGCTGATGAAGGAGTGGGCGAAGTACGCGGCCCGGGTTCCGGGCGCTCGCTTGGTCTGCCTCGATCTGCAGCCGTACGCCGACTCCCCGGCGCACGATCGGCGCGACGTCCTGAACCTGGGAGGCTTCTCCGACGTCATCTTCGAGCGCATCGACGAGTTCGCGCGCACCGATGGCGATCCGGCCCACTGGGTCGAGGAGATCGAGGCGATCGAGGTTTGATGAACATGAATTTGGCTACGAGCGGGGCGGAATGCCGCGGTGTGTACAAGGCTGGATCTTGAGAACTCTCCGCATGTCATGGTCCCCCCGCTCGCAACCGCGACGAACAGCGATCAGAATCGTTTCCGACCGAATGCAGATGGATCTACAAGGTCAAACCACCTATTGGTTCCCGGTTCGAGTCCGGGTGTCGCTCACGCGACGTAGCTCAAGGGTAGAGCAATGGATTCATCACTTCTTGTCGGTCGGGAACGTTTGACTGCGACCAGAACCGAAGGACGTGGACAATGGACACCATTCGCATCGACGGCTCGCAAGGTGAGGGGGGAGGGCAGATCCTCCGCTCGTCGCTCGCGATGTCCCTCGCGACCGGTCGTCCGTTCGAGATCGAGAAGATCCGCGCTTTGCGAAAGAGACCGGGGCTGCTCCGACAGCACCTCACCGCGGTAGAGGCCGCGAAGCAGATCGGCCGCGCCGAGGTCGAGGGGGCGGCGATCGGCTCGAGCACCCTCCGGTTCCGACCGACCGCGGTGGCGGGTGGATCGTACGAGTTCGCCATCGGAACCGCGGGGAGCACGACACTAGTGATCCAGGCGATCCTGCCGGCGCTCCTCGGCGCCGATCGGCCGACGACCGTGCGCGTCGAGGGGGGAACGCACAATCCGTTCGCACCGCCGTTCGACTTCCTCGATCGCTGCTACCTCCCGCTCCTTCGGAAGATGGGTGCAGAGGTCGAACTGAAGCTCGAGAGGGCGGGCTTCTACCCTGCAGGGGGCGGGGCCGTGACCCTCGAGGTGAACCCGATTCCTGCGCTCCGCCCTCTCGACCTTCTCGAGCGTGGCGAGGAGCGGGCGCGACGTGCAGTGGTGTGGTTGAGCGCGCTCCCCGATTCGATCGGCGAGCGCGAGGCCGAGAAGTTGGCCCACGGACTTCGCATGGAGCTCCGGGACATCGACCTGCGTCGCGTCGTTGACCCGATCGGCCCAGGGAACGTTGTGCTGGTCGAGATCGAGAGCGAACAGGTGACCGAACTGTTCACCGGCTTCGGGCAGATCGGTGTCCCCGCGGAGCGGGTGGCGAAGGCGGCAATTCGCGAGACGCGACAGTACCTCACGACGTCGGCCCCGGTCGGGCCGTACCTCGCCGATCAACTGCTGTTACCCCTCGCACTCGCCGGAGGCGGGAGCTTCCGGACGATGGCCCCGACGAAGCACACCCACACGCAGGTAGCGGTGATCGAACAGTTTCTTCCCATACGGATCCGACAGACCCAGAACGCCCGACACGACTACCTCTTCGAAGTATTGAAGGCAGAAGAACTGAGAGCAGAATCATGAGATCGAGAGACCTACGCCAAATGGGAATCCCCGCGGGGGAGACCACCCGCCTCGCTCAGAAAGCGGTCGGCCGAGCGACGAAAGCGGGCGCGGACGCCGCAGGGCTGCGCGCGATGATCGAAGCCCTCGTCGCCGATCCGGCAGCCCACTTCGCCGATCCGATCCTCGGAGAGGTCGCGCGCCGTATCGAAGCGACTTTCGCGGCGCGTGCACGTTTCGAGGGCCGCGATGCCCCGGCGCCCTGGCGCCAGTGGGGAACCGACCTCGAAGAGCAGGCGGTCCAGCAGATGAGGAACGCCTGCGAGCTGCCGGTCACGGTGCGCGGCGCGCTGATGCCCGATGCGCACCTCGGCTACGGACTTCCGATCGGCGGGGTGCTCGGAGTGCGGAACGCGGTCATCCCCTACGCGGTCGGCGTGGACATCGCGTGTCGAGTGAAGATGTCGGTGTACGACCTCCCGCCCGAGCTGCTCGAGACCGCGGAAGATCGACTGATCACGGCGATCGAGCAGGAGACCCGCTTCGGAATCGGCTCCGGCTTCAAGGACAAGCGCGAGCACGAGGTGCTCGATCTCGACTGGAGCGTCAGCCCGATCACCGAGATGCACAAGGGCAAGGCGTGGAAGCAACTCGGTTCGAGCGGGAGCGGCAACCACTTCGTCGAGTTCGGGGTTCTCGAGGTCGAGGCGGAGTGCGGCCTCGATCTCCCGGCGGGGCATTACCTCTCGCTGTTGAGCCACTCCGGAAGTCGCGGGACCGGCGCCCTGGTCGCGAGCCACTACAGCAAGGTTGCACAGCAGCTCCGAAAGGAGCTCCCCGACACGCTGCGCCACCTCGCCTGGCTCGATCTCGACACCGGGATCGGGCAGGAGTACTGGGCGGCGATGGAGTTGATGGGAGAGTACGCCTCTGCGAATCACGCGTGCATCCACCGGCATGTCGCGGAGAACCTCGGGGCGGAAGTGTTGCTCGATCTCGAGAACCACCACAACTTCGCGTGGAAAGAGGTCCACGACGGCGAGGAGTTGATCGTGCACCGAAAGGGCGCGACCCCCGCGGGGAAGGGCGTGCTCGGGATCATCCCGGGATCGATGGCGAGCTCGACCTACATCGTCCGCGGGAAGGGGGAGAAGAGCTCCCTCGACTCCGCGGCCCACGGGGCCGGGCGTGTGATGAGTCGCACGAGGGCGAAGCAGATGTTCTCGTGGGACCAGGTGAAACCGTACTTGACCGCGCGAAACGTCAAGTTGCTCACCGCTGGCATCGACGAAGTGCCGATGGTCTACAAGAACATCGACGAGGTGATGGCGGCGCAGGACGACCTGGTCGAGCCGCTCGCCCGTTTCTCCCCGCGCTTGGTGAAGATGGCACCGGCGGGGGAGCGGCCAGAGGATTAGGTTCCGAGTTTCTTCTTCACATGGTCCATGACTTCGGTCTTCTTCATCGTATTCTCTTTGTCTCGAGGCCTCCTTCGTCGACGAACTCGCTTGACCTGCTCGTCACTCTGCGCGAGTGTGAGCCGATCATGACCGACCGCACTGCTGCCGATCCCCACACTCCACTGCGCGAGAACGTCAAGCTCCTCGGCGCGATCCTGGGCGATGTCATCCAGCGCCGCGAAGGGGATCGCTGCTTCGCGATGGTGGAGACTCTGCGCCGCATCGCCAAGGAGTACCGGCGAGAGGGGGAGTCTCGGCTCTCGGAGGTGCAACGGGAGCTGGCGGGACTGGGGCTCGACGAGGTGGTGCCGGTGGCTCGGGCCTTCACGCATTTCTTGGCGCTGGCCAACATCGCCGAGCAGCACCATCGCACTCGACGTCGACGCGACTACCTGCGCGACCCTGATGGCGCGCCGCAGCACGGTTCCCTCGGCGAGGCGTTCGAACGACTGATCGCCGCGGGGGTCCCCCCCGATGCGCTCTACCGCCAGGTCGTGGAGCAGCGGGTGGAGCTCGTGCTCACCGCTCACCCCACCGAACTCAATCGCCGCACGCTCCTCCAGAAGCACCGCGGAATAGCAGCGCTCCTCGCCGAGCTCGATCGGGTCGACCTCCTCCCCCACGAACAAGGCCGCCTCCGGGAGCGCCTCGAGGGAGAGATCACGGTGATCTGGGACTCGGACGAGATCATACGAACCCGACCAACCCCGCTGGGAGAGGCGAATGCAGGGCTGTTGATCTTCGAACAGAGCCTGTGGGACGCCGTCCCGCGCTACGCGCGCATTCTCGACGCCGAGCTGTTCCAGCACACCGGCGCGCGCCTGCCTCTCGACGCGGCACCGATCCGCTTCGGATCATGGATGGGGGGCGATCGCGACGGCAACCCCCACGTCACCCCGGCGATGACCCGACGCGTGTGCGGACTCTGCCGCTGGCTCGCGGCCGATCTCTACATCCGGGAGGTCGAATTGCTGCGCGCGGAGCTCTCGCTGCAGTCGTGCAGTGCAAGCCTGCGGGCTGCGGTCGGGGATGCCCCGGAGCCGTACCGGGCATTGTTGCGCCGGTTGCTGGAGCGGCTCGCGCAAAGCCGTCGACGCGCCGAGGCGGTGTCCCATGGTGAGGTTCCGGAAGAGGGAACCGACCTCGAGGCGAACGAGCTGTGGAGCACGCTGTTCCTGATCCACGAGTCACTCCAGGAGGTGGGCGCCGACATCGTGAGCCGGGGACGACTGCGCGATCTCCTCCGTCGGGTCGCCTGCTTCGGCGCCACGCTCGTGCGCGTCGACATCCGTCAGGAGAGCAGTCGTCACGCGGACGTTCTCGACGCGCTAACGCGCGCGGCCGGCGGGCGCCCCTACACCAAGCTCGACGAAGATGGGCGGCGGGCGCTTCTTCTCGCGATGCTGGAGTCCCCCGAACCGATCCCGCCAGACCTCGAGACCAGCCATGAAGTGCGGGACGTTCTCGAAACGTTCGCCGTGGTTGCCGCCGAGTCCGCGGATGCGCTCGGCTCCTACGTGATCTCCATGGCCACGTCGGCCTCGGACATACTGGCCGTCGAGGTGCTGCAGCGCCGGGTCGGCGTGCCCCGACCGTTGCCCGTCGTGCCGCTTTTTGAGACCCGGGACGACCTCGCCCACGCTCCGCGGGTGGTCGCAGACCTGCTCGCGATTCCCGCGTACCGCGAGCAGGTACGCGCGGCGGGAGACCGGATGACGGTGATGGTCGGATACTCCGACTCGGCCAAGGACGCGGGACTGCTCGCTGCGGCGTGGGAACTGCACCGAGCACAGGATCGACTGCATGGGATCGCCGCCGAGCAGGGGATCGAGCTCACCATCTTTCACGGTCGCGGTGGCACCGTGGGGCGCGGCGGCGGTCCGGCCCACGCGGCCATCCTGAGCCTCCCTCCCGGTTCTCCGGGAAGATCGATCCGGGTGACCGAGCAGGGCGAGGTCATCCAAAGCCGCTACGGACTCGAGGATCTCGCAGTTCGCCACCTCGAGCTCTACACCACCGCCATGGCCGAAGCGGCACTGACGCCATCCGCCGCGGCGCGACCGGAATGGATCGAGCTCATGGAGCGACTCGCCGACCGCTCCGCCGCCGCCTACCGAGGGATCGTCTTCGACGATCCGGAGTTCGTCCCCTACTTCCGGTGCGTGACCCCGGAGCGCGAGCTGGGCGACCTCAACATCGGCAGTCGTCCCGCGCGACGAAGCGCGGGAGGAGGGGTGGAGTCGCTGCGCGCGATTCCGTGGAACTTCGCTTGGACCCAGACGCGCCTGCTGCTCCCTTCGTGGCTCGGCATCGGCGAGGCGCTCCGGCCCGCGCTCGACTCGGCACAGCGGGAGACGCTACAGACGATGGCCCGAGAGTGGCCGTTCTTCCGGTCGTTGCTGTCTCTCGTCGAGCTCGTGCTCGCCAAGGCGGATCCCGACGTGCACCGCTTCTACGAAACGCTCCTGGATCCGCCTGCCGCGGGATCGCTGGGAGCAGACCTCCGCCAGCGGTTTCACTCCACGGTAGCGACGCTCCTCGAGGTGATCGGCCACGACCAACTCCTCGAGGAGAATCCCGTCATCCGCCGGTCCATCGCAGTGCGCAACCCCTACGTGGATCCCATCCACGTGCTGCAGGCGAAGGTGTTGAAGCTGCTCCGGGAGTCACCGGACCAGCGTCTCCAGGACGCGCTGCACATCACGATCAACGGCATCGCCGCGGGCCTCCGGAACACGGGGTGAGGGCGCGGGAGATGAACAGCGATGCGATGCCACATCGAGGTCGCGAAGTGGACCGAGGACGTTGTCGCCGTCGTCGCCGTGCCTAGGGCGAGCCACGCAGGAGGCAGCCGGGGGATCGAGACGTGGTGGGTTCGGTTCTTCTCCTACCTGTAATGGGTAGGGTACGTTGTCCGTGACCACAACCTCACCGGGATCGTGGTCGGTGTGATGGCGGAGGGAATCGCGCGGGATCGGGGGAGATACGATTCTCGATTGAGGCGGAGAGATGGACAGGGGACACTATTGTCCACCTTGTAACCGCGCGTGGGTCGCGGGTGTGGGCGAGGAATTGGTCGTCGATGTCAGGGAACAGGACTGAGAAGGAACATGCATCTGAGCGCCAGGAAGGCAGTTCACCTCGGTGACAAGGGCTGGGAAGGCTATGTGGACTTCATTGGTCTGCCAAAGCTCGCTCAGATCCGGACAATCGACCTTGGTCTCAATGAGATCGTCGAAGGGACCGAAGTCCAGAGCTGGTGCACGCTCGACCAGGTTTGGAATCTCCTGGCTGATCTTCCGGTGATTACTTCCAAGGACTACTACCAATTGGCAGTCGATCTTTCGGAAGAGCCTGTCGTCGACTCCGGCAGCGGACTCACTCTTCTCGGATACGACATGTCAGACGAGACTTGGACTTCTTCCCTGCTGAACTGCGGGAAGTGGACTGGCCCACTGGAGAAATTTGAGCAAGAGTTGAATGAGTTCGGCCTTCTGAACCACGAGCATGCGTGTCGCGCACAGGAGTTGCTCCCAGAGGTTTGGGGCGAGGACAACCCCCACGCCTTCGTGGACCTATGGCAGCTCTTGGAAGTAGATCCCTCATTGCGACCCGATAGGTAGGGGGGATCGTCATCCCCGAGCCACGATCTCACCGGGATCGTGGTCGGTGTGACTGCTTCTCTATCTCTCCGAGTCTCCCCCAGGTCGGGCGGAGACGAACGCGAGAGTGCGCACAGGGGACACGATTGTGGCGCCGTAGTCCTGCGACTGCTGGGTGGATATCACACCGTTGGACACCGTGTCAGGACTTCACGACCCGGAATACTGGTGTAAGATCGCGCAATTGAGCCCGCGCTTGCTGGGCCCTGTGCAATCGAGAGATCCGCGATCGCGGGCGAACGTGATTTCTCCAACTCCGACGAGGTCTATGCCATGAGGGTATCTGCTATCACTCTCATCGCCGTGGTCCTGGTCTGGGCCGCCTGCTGGTGCAGCGCGGATCCGGAACGCGGCCACACGGCTGCGCCGCTCGAGAGCACCTTGGTCGGGCAGTTGCTATTGTCTGACGGAACTGGAAGCCGCGGAGTGGAGGTGCGGATCACGGTAACCGAGGGTGAAAGTCGAATAGTTTGGGTGCTGTTCGACGGGCAAGGTCGCTTTGCCCACACCTTTCGCGGGAGCTTGACCGTGCGGCCGCTGGCAAACCGCCGGGTGTTGTGCGGGTGGCCATGTGGTTCGGACTGCCTCCCGTGGGTCCGTTCGGCGAGCCCGTGTCCCTCGAGCTTGAGCTAGAGTACGAGGACGCCAGGCGAGGCCTTCTCGACGTCGAGCGCGCTATCTCTTATCTCAAGGGAGCGCCACCGACGGACTGAGGTAGGTTCGTAGGTGGGAATCGTCGTCCCGCACCACGATCTCACCGGGATCGTGGTCGGCGTGACTCTTTCTCTATCTCTGCGAATCTCCCCAGGATCGGCGTCAGAACCGAACGCGATGACGCGCACAGGGGACACGATTGTGGCCTCCTAGACTCGCGGGAGATGTGGGGTTAGAGATTGGGTGGACACGATTCGCGATTGAGGCCGAGAGGTGGACCTGGGTTGTCCACCTCTTAAACCAGCGTAGTCTCGGGGGTGGCCCGCGCTCGTGGACACGCCCACTCTCGACAGAAAGGCGGAGTCTTGAACGCAGACCGAGCCGTCACCTACAGCGTCGCAATGAGCTCGACGTTCACCCGATTCCGCGACAAGCTGTCGAGCAGGCCGTAGTCCGCGTCAGCATCGAGGCGCCAGAAGCGAACACCGCCGATATCCGCCAGCCGTGGACTGAACTGATAGCCGAGCAGCCAGACGAGACCGAAGACGACGTCACTCGCTCCCGCTGTGTCCGCCATGATCTCGGTGGGGGGAGGCTGGTCTGCCGCTCGAGCAAGCCTTCGAGAATGAACATGGAATCGCGAAGCGTTCCTGGAACGACGATCCCTTGGGGGATGGTGGCCAGCGGCACGTGTGGAATGCCACGAGGGTGTCTGTACTGTCCCGCTACGATGCTTGGATTCTCCTCGGAACAACTGTTGAAGACGAGCGAGAGAGCGGCGAGGATATCGAAACAGGACTGGCTCACCCAGTACACGCGAGCCCTTTCGAAGAAAGAGACTCATGAACGCGCACAAATATCTGGTCGTATTCGCGACCGTGCTGACGTCGATCGCGGCGGGAGAAGCGCTGCATCTTCAGGTTGATCCTCCGTCGATGCAGGAGATGCTCGAGCAGAGCAAGCCGGGCCCCGCGCACGCTCGCCTCGGACGCCTCTCCGGTAAGTGGGACGTGGAAATGCGCATGGCGACGGAGGGCGTGGAGATTTCGAAGGGCGCCGGCCAGGCGTCCGCGATTCTCGATGGTCGATTCCAGGTCATCGATTTCACTCTCGACAACGGACCGGGCGCAGGGTCCTACCGATACACCCTGGGCTTCGATCGACGCCATGACGAGTACTCGATCGTCGTGATGGACACGAACGGGACGTATTTCGTCACGGCGCGCGGGCCCGAAGCGGACGGCATCATCCCGATGGCGGGCTCCGACGACGATCCGATGATGGCGCGGATGGGCTTCGAAAAGAAATTCGTCTTCGCCCTCGACCTGCCGGACGACGACACGTTCTCGGTGTCCGTGTTCTACATCGACACCCGCACGGCTGAAGCGAAGCGGATCCCGTACGGGAAGTACGTCTTCAATCGTCATGCAGGCTGAGGGCGGCTGCGCTGATCGTCGACGCGAAGCTCCGGCCCGTCCTTGGCCAGCTCGTGCTGCCGGCCCTTCGCTCTTGATCGCAGCCGCCATCGCCCTGCTTGCGGGGTGCGTCGCCGCTCCCGCCGCCTGTGTCGACGGGCCCGCTGGCCGGGTGTGCGCGTCGACGCCTGAGCTCGCGGCGGACGGCGCGGCGCGAATTGAGCGCATCGTCACCGCGTTGCGCGCGACACTTCCCGGACTGCGCGACGTGCCGCTCGACGTCTGGCTCCAGCCGCGCCCGCAGATCCTGTGGTTCGTACCGCTCGACCCGACGTTGGGCGCCGTCTACAACTCCTGGACCGGGCGCATTCACGCGACCGAAGGCCACCGGGACCTCGACGTCGCCCTCGCGCACGAGGTCGTCCACGCCCTTCTCGACGGATCGTGGAGCGAGCTGCCTGCGACGCTCGAGGAAGGCCTTTGCGACCAGATGGCCGCGCGCATCGCCGACGGCG
>JAQBGV010000194.1:0-81640 GCA_032128395.1 Planctomycetota bacterium
GTCAGGAACGATCAGGCGTTCATAGCGGGCGGAGATAATCCTACCCGAAACATCCATCGCACACCACGAGGAGCTCTAGGTAAACGAGGTCTGCCCTGATTCTTCTCTGATTCGAGGCAGAACCTGGGAAAGGCACCGCTACGCGGAGCCCGTCCCCACTACGACGATCCAGCGAGCCGGGCCGTGAACTCCGGTGACCAGAACTCCCTCGATGTCGGCGGTCTTCGACGGTCCAGTGACCCACACCCGTGAGCTCGGCAGCTTTCCGGGGAGTCGAAGAGCGTCGATGAGGTCGGGGAGGATCTGCTCCTCCAGGACGATCGCGACGTGGGTCGTCGGGAGGAGCGAGGTGCCACGAGGGGTGCCGGGCGCCGCATCGAGGACGACGGTTCCGGTCTCGGCGACCGCGGCGACGACCCCGGTGATGCCGGCGGCAGCTTCGGGCGCTTCCGCGAGGGGGACCAGGACGATACCCGCTCGATCGCAGGCCTCTCGCATGCCGAGGCGTTCCGCGTCGGCATCGAGAATCGCGTGATGGATCCCCAGGGTGGCGAGTCGGGCGGCGGTGATCGAGGCGAGTTCTGCGATGGGGGCGCGCGCCGTCTCTCCCCCTGCCGCTGCGACCTCTGCCAGGAATCGATCGACGAGCGGGCTCCCCGCCGCGACTCTGCGCACGAGCGCCTCAGCGAGCAGGGGGGCTCGGGGCACGGGATCGCGCGGCCGCCGGTCGAGCGCCTCTCCGAGCCGGGTCAGGAACGCCGCGCGATCGGTCATCGCGTCCCTCCCCTCTGCAGGCGCCGCCAGCGCGTGCGAAAGCTCTCTCGCGCCGGGGCGGGGAGGTCGCGCTCTCGAGTCCAGCCGCGGGCGGGTCCGGGGAGATCGCGGATCATCCCCTCGTCCGCCGCGACACCGAGAAGGAAGGAAACCAGCCTCTGGGCCCCTCGCATTCGCCGGGGCGTTGCGAGCGCGGATCGGAGGGCGCGGAGGAGCCACCGCTTCCCCCGCGGCAGATTTCGGGCGACGACCCGGTCGGCGCGCAGCGCGACGAGCATCCCGGGGAGGTCGATGTCGACCGGGCACGCTTCGCGACACGCTCCGCAGAGGCTGGAAGCGGCCGGAAGGTCGGGATAGTTCGCAATCCCGCGGAGGAGAGGAGTGATCACCGCACCGATCGGACCGCCGTAGACCGAGCCGTACGCGTGACCGGTCGCCTTCCGGTACACCGGGCAGACGTTCTGACACGCGCCGCAGCGGATGCACCGGAGAGCGGAGCGGACGTCGGGACGAGCGAGCACCGTGCTGCGCCCTCCGTCGAGGAGAATCACGTCGAGGGTCTCGGGACCGTCGGTCTCCCCATCCCGGCGCGGGCCGGTCAAGAATTGCGTGTACACCGTCAAGGGCTGCCCGGTCGCGGACCGGGCGAGCAATTTGAGGAGCGGCGCGAGCCCATCGAGGTCGGCGACCACCTTTTCGATCCCGACCACGGCGATCTGGTGCGGCGGCGCCGTCGCACAGAAGCGACCGTTCCCCTCGTTCGTGCACACCACGATCGTGCCGGTCTCGGCGACGAGGAAGTTCCCGCCGGTGATCCCTAGGTCGGCGCGGCGGAAAATCCCGCGCAGGTGCTTGCGGGCCACCGCGGTGAGGCGCTCGGGATCTTCGGTCTGTTCCCCGCCGATCTCACGTACGAACGCCCGGGAGACCGCGCGGCGGTCCTTGTGGATCATCGGCATCACGATATGACTCGGCGCGTCCCCGTCGAGCTGCAAGATGAATTCACCGAGATCGGTCTCGACCGTTTCGATCCCCGCTTCCTCGAACGCTTCCAGGAGCCGGATCTCCTCGGTGACCATGCTCTTCGACTTCACGCAGAGCTTCGCGTCGTGTGACCGCGCGACCTCGAGCGCGATCGCGCACGCTTCGGCGGCGTCGACGGCAAAGTGCACCCGGGCGCCCGCCTTCCCTGCCGCTTGCACGAATACCTCGAGGTAGTGGTCGATGTGATCGATGGCGTGCTGGCGGACATCTGCGGCGTGGATGCGCAGCGCCGCGAGTCTGTCGCCGAACGCCGAAGCACATGCCGCGCGGCGGCCGCGATCCTTGACATCGGTCGCCTCGCCGACCGCCCGCTGGATCTGTTCGTCGGCGAGGAACGCCTCGGTCCGTACCCTCCACTCGAAGGGAAGTCGGGGGAAGAGGGTCGGCTCGCCATCGACGGAGCGCGCGGGGCCCCGCGCCGGCGCGGTCACGGCACGATCTCCTCCCCCGGGATCGCCAGCCCCAAGCTCTCTGCCAGGACCTCGGCGAAGTGGACGAGTCGAGGCCGATGGCCGAGTCGCGACAGCGTCCCCGCGATCTGCAGGGCGCAACCACTCTCGTCGCAGATCAGGATCTCTGCTCCCGAGGCGAGGAATGACCGCGCCTTGTCACGGCCGAGCGCACCAGAGATCGCGGGTTCATCGACCGCGAACGTTCCCCCGAATCCACAGCAGCGCTCGGCGTCGGGGATCGGCGCGACTCGCAGCCCCTCGATCCCGGCGAGGACTTGAAGTGCGGCGCGGTCGCCGCCGAGCTCGCGGAGGTGACAGGGAAAGTGCCAGGCGGCGGTAGTCGGGTCCCCCGGCCAGCGCGCTCCGAGTTGCGTGACGTCGAGCCTCAGATCGTCGAGGAGGAATCGCGACAGTTCGCGCGTGCGGGCGGCGAGGGAGCGGACCGCCGGGGCGTCGGGATCGTCACCCGGAACGAGGTCCACCGCGTGTCGCGCGACCATCGCCGCGCAGGAACCGCTCGGAGTGACGATCGGGCGCTCGCCGGGGAAGACCTGGGCCATGCGCCGGATGAGCGCAGCAGCGTCATCGGTGCACCCCGCGTTCCGGTGCGCCTGACCGCAGCAGGTCTGGTCGTCGGGAAAGTGCACGCGGCAGCCGAGATGTTCGAGCACGGCGACGGTGGCGGCGGCTGCCCGGGGGTGAAAGGTATCCGTGAGGCACGGGACGAACAGATCGACCTCGGGCGCCACGCCGTCCCCTCTCCCCTCGACGTGGGGACCGGCACCGATGGGCGCGCCAGTCCCCAGTCTCTCTCCTACGGTCCGATCGGATCCTGCGTCAGCGGGTCCCGGAGCGGCAGCTCGGTCGCTTCGCCGCCGAAGAAGTCGGTCATCTTCGCGCGTCCCTCCAGATCGCCGGGGGCGATATCCTCCCAGCGCCCGACCACCAGGATCGCCACCTTCGATGGATCGAGGTGTTCCCGCGCGACGCGCTGCATCTCCTCGACTGTCATCGCTTGCACCCGGTCGCGGTAGTTCTTGAAGAACCCGGCCACGTGCGGCTGCCACTCCTCGTTCACGAAGAGGTCCCGTACTGCCTTCTTCGACTCGAACATGCGCGGAAAGGTCTCGATCACCGACGACTTGGCGACGTCGAGCTCCTCCTGGCTGATCGGCTCGGCCCGGATCCGCTCGATCTCATCGAGGATCAACTTCGTCGCGAGCGCGCAGGTCGTGCTCTTCGACGAGAAGTACGCCCGGAACTCTCCTGGGTAGTAGTAACTCGGGCTGAACCTGCTCCCCGCCGAGTAAGCGAGGCCTTCTTCGGTCCGCACCTTGTTGGTGATCCGGCTCGTGAACCCCCCGCCTCCGAGAACCAAGTTCATCACCCGCAGGGCGGTCGCGTCGGGGTGATCGCGCTCGATGGCCCGCATCCCGATCGAGACCTTCCCCTGGGGGATGTCCTTCTCGACGAAGTAGACGCCGGCCGGGACATCGTGCACCGGAGCGGGGGGAGTCGGCGGCCGATCCCGCTTCTCCCACCCTTCGAGAGCTCGGCCGAGGGTCCGCAGCATCGCGTCGGTCTCGAAGTCGCCAGTGACACCGATCACGAGGTTTCCCGGGTGGAAGATCCGAGAGTGTAGGGCGCGCATCGCCGCGGTATCGATCGAATCGATCGAAGCGAGGGTCGGAACCCGCGCCTCGAAGTGGTCGCGCCCGTACAGGAGCGCGCTCCACTCGCGGCTGAGGATCGCGTCCCCTGAATCGTTTCGCTGCTTCAACCCCTCGATGACCTCTTTGCGCAGGGTCTCGAGGCGCCCGGAGTCGAAGCCAGGATTGCGGAGCATGTCGATGAAGAGCCCGAAGCTTTCCTCGAAGTTCTGGGTGAGGCTGTTCAAGCTCGCTCGGGCCGAATCGTCCCCGATCCCGGCGGAGGCCACGGCCGCGAGGAAGTCGAAGCGCTCATCGAGCTCTGCAGCGTCGATCGAGGTCGTCCCGCCGCGCCGGAGCATGCTCCCGGTGAGCGAGGCGAGGCCCTCCCCCCCTTCGGGGTCGAGGTAGCGACCACCGGAGAACGAGAACGAGACATCGACGAGTGGCAAGGAGCGATCGGGGAAGAGGTAGACGACGGTCCCCTGCGGAAGCTCGTGACGGAACTTCGCCGCTTCCGGAGGCTCGAAGCGCAGCGCACCGTACTTGATTTGATCCGGGTGGCTGGGGATGTCGTCCGCGAGCGCGATCGGCGCACCGACGCCCAGAAGGGTGCCCAGCGTGAGAATCGTCAGGATGTTGGGCGGGGTCATCACTTTCCTCCTTCTCGAAGCTCTGCGAGTCGCTCGCGGACCCTCTCGGCGAGATAGGACATCGCTTCCAGGTACTCGGGGGGAGCCTCTCCGCTGTCGTTCTCGAGCTTGCCGAGCAACTCCTCGAGCTGCGCCGCATCCGTCACCCCCGGGAGGAACCCGAGCACCTGCTTCACCATCGCCCGCGGCTCCGGGGCGAATCGGGCGAGCTCGTCCTCGGCGGCCGGGGCTTCGATACCCTTCTTTCGGAAGTAGAGGGCGATCGAGCGGCGCTCCGGGGCGAAGTATTCATTCGCGACGCGGACGATGTCGCCGACGGTGACCGCGGCCATCTCCTTCGGCGAAGTGTTGATGTGCTCCCATCCTCCGATCGCCTCGGAGTACCCCAGCTGCACGAGCAGGCTGAAGTTCGACTCGAGTTGACGGAAGGAACTCGCGAGCACCTGGTTCTTGACCTTCTGGAGCTCCTTCTCGTCCACCGGCTCCGCTTGCAGCTTTGCGAGTTGCTCGTACCACGCCGCTTCGAGCATCTCTGGGGTCGCCTCACCCTGGCACTCCGCCTCGAAGGAGAAGGCGCCGCCGTACTTGCGGCTATCCTGGCGGACGCCAGCGCTGGTGGCGATCTTCTTCTCCTCGACGAGGGCCTTGTACAGCCGGCCGGTCCGGCCGTTCAGGATCTCCGCCATCACTTCGATCGCCGCCTCGTCACGGTGCCCGAACGGGACCGACGGGTAGCGCACTTCGACCTGCGGGGGACAGTCGCATTCGACCCGCATCCGTTTCTCGGCGAGCTGCGGCTGCTCGAGAGTGATCACGGGGGGCGGATCCTCTCCGCGCTCGAGGCGCGAGAAGTACCGTGTGATCATCTCTTTCGCCTCCTCGAGGTCGAAGTCTCCCACCACCACGCCGCAGAGATTGTTCGGGCAGTAGTACGTCGCGTAGTAGGCTTCTGCCTGCTCGCGGGTGTAGCTGTTCAGGTCGGTCGGCCAACCGATCACGGGCCACGAGTATGGGGAACTCTGCCAGAACATCGCGTCGAACTGCTCCTGGTAGATCCCGGTCGGAGTCGACTCGGTGCGCATCCGCCGTTCCTCGTGAACGACGTCGCGTTCCTCGAAGAACTCGCGGAAGACCGAGTCGGAGAGCCGGTCCGACTCCATCCACGCCCAGAGCTCGAACTTGTTGCTCGGGACGGCGACGAAGTAGAACGTCACGTCGTTGCTGGTGAACGCGTTCATCTGCGAACCACCGAGTCGCGTGTACACCTGGTCGAACTCGTTCTTCTTGGTGATCTCGCGCTGCTGGTCCTGTACCGCGCGGAGGTCGGCCCGGAGCCGTGTCATCTCCGGGGTGTCGTTCCCCGGGTCCCACGGATCGGCGATCGCTCCGCGCTTCCAGCGGCCGTACTGCTCGCCGAGGTGCAGCTCCCGCAGGCGGCCCTTGATCGCATTCTGCTCGGCGGTGAGCTCGGCGTCACGGGACGCGTCCTTGGTCCCGATCGTCGTCGTCCCCTTGAACATCATGTGCTCGAAGAAATGGCTGATCCCGGTGATCCCGGGGCGCTCGTTCACGCTCCCCACCTTGGCGACCCAGCCCGCCGTGATGCTGTTCGGCTGGTCGTCGCGGGCGAGGAGGAGGAATTTCATCCCGTTGTCGAGAACGAAGACCTCGGGCTCCACCTGCTGCGCCCCGGCCTGGGGCGAGAAGCTGAGGACGGTGAGAGCGAGGAGCAGGGATATCGCACCTCGAAGGGTGGCTTTCATGCTGACTCCCGGTGGTTGTGCGGGGGGCGCGGGCCTCCCCGAGCGGTGATGGGGTCCGGTTTCGCCATGGTGCGAACGAGCCGAAGACCGGGCAGGCTACCGGTGCCCACTCGGGGACGCAACGCCCCCCGACCGCGGATTGCTTGACTCGGTCGCCCTCCGGCGGACCATCGCTCGCTCCCAGACTTTGGATCCCTGACTTGGATCATTAGGAGCGAAGCGATGGTGACGGAGCTGCCGAAGACCTACGACCCCACGGCCACCGAGGGATCGATCTATGCCCGGTGGCTGGCAGAGCGGGCTTTCCACGCCGCACCGGACGACCGCGATGAGCGATTCGTGATCATGATGCCGCTCCCGAACGTCACCGGCGCGCTCCACATGGGGCACGCGATGGACAACGTGATGCAAGATCTGCTGATCCGCTGGCACCGGATGCGGGGGGAGAACACCCTCTGGATGGCCGGCACCGACCACGCGGGGATCGGCACCCAGGCCGTCGTCGAGAAACGCCTCTTCGAGCTCGAGGGCAAGACTCGCCACGACATCGGCCGCGTGGCGCTCGTCGAGCGGATCTGGGCGTGGAAGGAGCAGTTTCAGCAGCGCATCGTCTCCCAACAACAAGCGATGGGTTGCTCCTGCGATTGGGAGCGCCAGCGCTTCACCATGGATGCGGTGTGTGCTCGAGCGGTCTTCCACACCTTCCACTCGATGTTCCGGGACGGGCTGATCTACCAGGGGAACCGCATGGTGAACTGGGACTGCCACCTCGGCACCGCGGTCTCCGACGACGAGATCGAGCACGTGACCGTCGACGGGCACTTCTGGCACCTGCGTTATCCGATCATCGACCCCCAGCCGGGAGAGCCGGAGCACGTCATCGTCGCCACCACTCGTCCCGAGACGATGCTCGGGGACACCGCGGTCGCGTGCCACCCGGAACCGCGCTCTTCCCTCGAGGGGAAGATCACCGACACGAAGGAGAAACTCGCGAAGGCGCCCGGGAAGCAACGACCGGAGCTCGAGGCCGAACTCGAGCGGCTCGAGGGGCGGCTCGAGAGTCACGTCCCCGAGCTCGAGCAGCTCGTCGCGATGGCGCGCGACGGGCGCAAGGTGCGCCTCCCGATCCACGACCGCGAGATCCCGCTCATCCTCGATGAGTGGGCGAAGCCAGAACTCGGCAGTGGCTGCGTGAAGATCACGCCGGGTCACGACCCGAACGACTACGAGGTCTGGGGACGCCACAAGGGCGAGATCGAGATCGTAAATATCCTGAACCCGGACGGCACCCTGAACGACAACGCGGGGCCGTGCGCGGGACAGGACCGATTCGATGCCCGGAAGGCCGTGGTGCGCCGTTTCGAGGAGCTCGGGCTCCTGGAACGGGTCGAGGACCGCAAGGTCGAAGTGGGTCACTCCGATCGGTCGAACACTCCGGTCGAGCCCTACGTCTCGCGCCAGTGGTTCGTCTTCACCGGCGACGTGGCGGGTGGAGTGACCTTCGGCCGGGGCACTGCGAAAGAACACCAGAACGCCGGGCTCGCCCAGGCGGCGATCGACGCGGTGGATCCGAACTGGAGCTCCCCCACCGGCCGACGTCTCGCCTTCCATCCCGACGAGCGCTACACGGGAACCTTCCGCTCGTGGCTCGCTGAAAAGCGCGACTGGTGCATCAGCCGCCAGCTCTGGTGGGGACACCAGATTCCGATCTGGGCCGGAGAGCTCGATGGCGCGGCGCGGAGAGCCCTCGTCGCAGAACTCGTCGGCGAACCGCGCGACGACGTGACCGTGCGGGTCCGCACCGGCGAGGGGACCTCCGTGATCGTGATCGGCGTGGACGACCTTCCGGCGACCGACGCGCCACTGCGCACGCTTTGCTGCCTGCGCGATCCGAACGAACAACCCGCCGACGAGCAGATCATCGAATCACACGGACTCGAGCGCGACCCCGACGTTCTCGACACCTGGTTCTCGAGTGGCATCTGGCCGCACTCGACCCTCGGCTGGCCCGATCCCGAGACCGCGGGGATCGACGACGGACAAGCTCCGCTCGGATCCACGGACGGCGGCGCGGACTGCCTCGAGACCTACTACCCGGGGAGCTGCCTCGTCACCGGACGCGACATCATCACGCTCTGGGTCGCGCGCATGGTGATGATGGGGCTCTACAACCTCGGCGACCTCCCCTTCACCGACTGCTTCATCCACGCGACCATCCTCGACGGCAAGGGCGAACGGATGAGCAAGTCGAAGGGGAACGGGATCGACCCGGTCGACATCATCGAGCGGTACGGCACCGATGCGATGCGCTACGTACTCTGCGAGATGCAGACCGGCACCCAAGACATGCGCCTGCCGGTCCAAGCGATCTCACCCTTCACCGGGAATCCGATCGATCTCGCCACTGCGAAGCACGGGCGGGGGAAGCTCACCTATCTCTGCCCCGAGTCTGGGAAGGAATTCGACGTTCTCGGAACGATGCCGGACGTGCCGAGCGCGAAGACGATCAGCGACCGTTTCGACGTCGGCCGCAACTTCTGCAACAAGCTCTGGAACGCGGCCCGATTCGCGATGATGAATCTCGAAGGGGTCGATTTCACGCCGCGCGAGGTCGCCGACCTCCCCCCCGAGGACCGCTGGATCCTCTCGCGGCTCGCGGTGTGCATCACCGATGTCGAGCGACAGCTCGAAGCGTACAACCCCTCGGCCGCGATCACCGCGGCGCGGGAGTTCTTCTGGTCGGAGCTCTGCGACTGGTACCTCGAAGCGATCAAGGTGCGACTGCGCGACGGCGGCGAAGGGGCCGCGACCGCAAGACAAGTGCTCGCTACCGCCCTCGACCGGGTCCTGCGCCTCCTGCACCCGTTCGTGCCGTTCATCACCGAGTCGCTCTGGGGAGCACTCGGCGAGCACGCACCGCGGCGGGGGATCGAAGCAGAGGCCCCGCACTCCCCGATCGTCGCGACCGCACCATGGCCCGAGGCGCCGGCCGCCTGGCGAGACGAGACCCTCGAGGCTCGATTCTCCCTCGGCCAAGACGTCGTCCGCGCGGTTCGCGATGTGCGCGCGAGATACCAACGCCCACCACGCGATGAACTCACCCTCAAGGTGCGCGCTCCGGAGGGGACCGCCGAGGTACTCCGGGGGATGTCGGGGATGATCGAACACCTCGCGACGGCGAAGCTCGTCGAAGTTTCTCCCACCGCAGAGCGCACCGCGGATTCGGCGGTCGCGGTCGTGGGAGAGCTGGAGCTCTATCTCCCGGGCGTCGTCGATCTCGAGAAGGAGCGACAGCGCCTCCTGGAACAGCAGGCGACGCTGGAGAAGCGCCTGGCCGGTTGCCGAGGCAAGCTCGCGAACGAGAGCTTCGTCTCGAGGGCGAAGCCAGAGGTCGTCGAACGCGAGCGTCAGCTCGAGGCCGAGCTCGCCGGGCAGATCGAATCGATCCGGGCGAATCTCCAGGCCCTCGGCTGATCGGCGGGCACGGAGGCTGCTTCTCTGTAGGTGGGGACTGGCTCGCCACGGGCGTCCCTTGTCCCAACTTCGGTCCGGTGGCGACAGCCTCCCCTCAGCAGAAGAGGAACAGGCACCGCTGTGCGGAGTCAGTCCCCACTTCAAACGAAGAGCGCCACCTCCTCGAGTGACTTCCGCGTGAGGTCCGGGACCCTGGTCCCCGCCGCGGGATAGCCAACCGGGAAGAGCAGGTACGGGCGTTCGTTCGTCGGGCGCTCGAGGAGCTTCGCGAGGAACCCCATCGGGCTCGGAGTGTGGGTGAGCGTGGCGAGCCCCATGTGGTGCAGTGCGGCGATGAACATCCCGCACGCGATCCCGACGCTCTCCTTCACGTAATAGTTCTTGCGGATAGCGCCGTCGGTCTCGATCCCATGCTTCTCCTCGAAGCACACCACCAGCCACGGTGCGATCTCGAGGTACGGCTTCTCCGGGCCGGTACCGAGGGGGGCGAGCGCCTCGAGCCAATCGTCCGGCATCCGGCCGTCGTAGTTCTTCGCCTCCTCTGCCTCTGCGGCGAGTCGGATGTCCCGCTTCATCGCAGGGTCGGAAACCGCGACGAACCGCCACGGCTGCCGGTGGGCCCCCGATGGTGCGGTACTCGCGGTGAGGATCGCCTGTTCGATCCACTCCCGGGGAACCGGATCGGGCGAGAACTCGCGGACACTGCGTCGCAGCTCCAACTCGGCGTGGAACGCCCGAGCGCGCAAGAGAGACTCATCCGAAGCGAGGCGCGAGAACTCGAGCGGAACGGAAGGGTACGGCTGGGCTGGCATGGTTCGTCTCCTTGCGGCGGGAAACGTACCATCGAATCGAACCTCGATCGCCGCCAATTCGGAGAGAGTGGTCCGCCGGTCGTGATGGCGCGTCGAAGCGGACGATGGACGCCAACCCAGCGTGGAGATGAGTCCGAACCAAGAGTGGTGAGGGTGGCTCGTCTGTCGTGATGGCGGGTCGATGCCGACCGGAGGCGACCCTCAAGGGTCGTTGAGGATCGGCTTCGACCCGGCATCGCGGCAGACGGGCCGCCATCGCCGCTCACCCCGGTCCCCTTCGGCGACCCGGGAAAAAAAACTCCTCGCTGTCCCTACTCAGCGAGGAGAAAGTTGGGTCTGAAATAAACGAGGAAAATGGAGGAACCTACCTATGGAAAGCGTAGGGACAGGCAGGCTGTGTCGATTTGATTCTGGTGTTTGGCATCGGGGTTCCCGGCTCCGCCGCCTCCGCGGCGAGCCGTCCCCCCTCGCTCCTTCCCCCCGCGAGTCGTTTCCCCCCCCGGGGAGCGCGAACTCGCCCCATCCTGAACTCCGCCTACGGCGGGGCCCGAAACGGATCGCCAGGTGTGGGAACTCCGGCCGAGTCTGGGCGGGCAGACGCGGATGCGTGACGGCCGGAGATGCAGAAACCTTCGATCCCCCCGGGGAAACGGTTCGAGGCGGTTCCGACGTCGGAACTTCCCTCTCAGCATGCGGCGTACGGATGCCAGGACGGTATCCTTGAACCGTATCCCCTCTTCCGCTCAAGACCGTAGCCGGGGCCGACTTAAGCGTCAAGGGGGCAGTGGTCGGCTGAACCGAGTCGCACACCGTCGTCGGAAAGTCATACCTGGAAACAGGTTGCGGACTCACGTCGATGACCTCGGGCCCGGGTGCCATCCGTATGACCCCCGGGCCCGCTCGTTTCTACAGGAGCCTTGCTCAGCGCCGGTGCCGTCGGCAGTGCTTCCGAATCACTCTCTCGGCGGGAACCCAGACCCTTCTCTCGATCCTGCGGGTCTCCCCGGCGACCCAGACTCTCTCATGGCAGCCGGCGCTGAATCCGACTTCGAGGTGGCGGCCAAAACGGATCGTCGGGGCGGGAACCCAGACTCGCTCGTAATGCCCCGGGGTCTGGATCCGTTCGACGACCGTCCGGTAGTACCCCGGGACGACCTCCACGACGCACCCGCAGCCACGGTTCAGGTCGGCTCGATGGTGATGGTGACTTCCACGCTCCCGGTCCAAGTGACGTTCGACCGTCGTGGTTCTGTCGGAGTGTCGGGTGTGTCTCCGGTCTGGCTCGGCGAAGAGGATCCCCGGCAGGAGGACGAGGGCGCAGGCCCCCACCCAGGCGCGCATGGTCTTCGACATGACGAACTCCTTCTCGTTCGGGTGGTATCCGATCGGACGACCCCGGGAACGAGGCGGGCCAGGCGCTATTCAGGAGCGATCTCGCGGGGGAGGACGCGGCGGGCGGGAAACTCCAACAACCCGCGGGAATCCCAGCGCAGTTCGTCTTCGGGGGGTGGGAACCGGGTTCCGGGGCGGACTCGCGACCACCACTCCGCGGCACTCTCTCGGCGTCCCAGTCGCAGGAGCAGGATCGAGCCTCGGAGGAGAAGAGCCTCTGACTCGACCCACTCCGGTTTGTACGACTCGATCCGCTGGATCGCCGCCGCTCCCTCACCGAGGCTCGCGAGTCGCTCTGCTCCTAGCCACTGGATCCACACGTCGTGGGGTTGGAGCTCGGTCGCGGCGGCGAGTGCCTCTTCAGCGGTTCCTCGATCCCCCGCGTGGTGGGCCGCGAGTGCGAGGTGGAACCACTTCCGCGAGGTCGGTCCATCGAGCTCGATCGAGCTTCGGAACGACCCGACCGCAGCCGAGAAGCGGTGGATGTAGAGCTCTCCGACTCCTCGCAGAATCCGCTCGCGGGGTGTCCGCGGTGCGAGGAGCAGACCGCGGAGAATGTTGGAGTGCCCCGCTCGGTCCCCGCTCTCGAGACGCGCGATCCCGAGCGAGATCGACGGTGCTGGGGAGTCGGGATCCCAGAGTCGAGCTCTTTGGAAAGACTCTGCGGCGGCGCGATTCTCTCCCGCCCGCAGCTGTGTCCAACCGAGGGCGACGAGTATCTCGGGGTCGCGGGACCAGCGTCCCGCTCCCGCTTCGGAGTCGCGGAGCACCTGGTTCCCCGCGGGGTGCAGCGGAGGGTCCTCTCCGTGCAGAGGGAACGGGCGAGCGGCCAGAGCGGAGTCGAAGCGCGAAAGGAGATCCTGTCGATCGTGCTCCTCGGCGCCCACGCGAAACCAAGAGATCGTCACGGCCAGGAGGATGAGGACCACGGTCCCACGGACCAGGGCGTGCGCCTGGGAGGCAGTTCCTCGGAGGTGCGCAGCACTCGACCGCGGTCGCTCCCCACGGACGGCGGCTTCCAGAGCGGCCGCAAAGCCGCGGAAGCGCGCGGGTCTCTGGCGCGGATCGAGAGAGATGGCATCGCGGAGGAGAGGGGCGACGCCACGGGGGAGATCCGCCGCCGTCGGGACCGGTGTCGGCTCTGCATTCGCCAGCAACCGGTCGGCGACCTCGGCCTCGCTGCGCCCACTCCACGGCGGCGCACCTGCGAGACAGAGGTGCAGGATCGCCGCGAGAGAGTAGACCCCGGCCTCCTCTCCGTGCGGCCCCTCCGGTTGTTCGGGGAGCAGCAACTCCGGTGCGAGGAACGGCGCCCACTCATCGGGGGTGAGTGAGGAATCTCCTTCGAGAAGATCGACCGCACGCAGTCGGAGAGTGCCGTCGGCGTCGAGCCGGAGCCACTTCGGGTGGATCCGATTCACGGTCCATCCCGCTCCCTGAAGAGATCCGAGCAGTCGAGCGAGGCGGCAGAACGATGAGACCATGGCGACGATCCCCCCGGGGCAGCGACGTCGCCACCCGGGCAGCGGTGCCCCACCCCAACGCTTGAGGATCTCGTCGAGCGGCTCGCCGCCGACCTTGCGGTGATGAGGTCGATCCGAGACCGACTCGAGTGGGATCAGATCGGGGTGCAGGAACTCGTCGAGGAGTCGCCGCCTCTCGGCGGGATCCACCCCACGATCTCCGCGCCCCGACCGAGCCCGCGACGCGGAGCCCGGAAACCCGTACGTGCGCCGAATCATGGAGTGCATTGTGGGGATGCGGAGGTGGAGGGGGAAGGAGAAGAAGGGCGAAGAGTTCAGAGTCTCGGAATCGGCTCCGGACCCGAACTCGGGCCCGGAGGAATGGGAGCAGACGGGACGCCCTCGGCCCCCGAAGCTGCTCTCAAGCGCCTTCGAATCCGAGCAGCCCCGGGTCCATCTCCCCTGGCTTCGGCTTCTCCTCCCCCGGGCGACGCTTCGGGGTCGGACTCTTCTCGGAGGAATCGGAGTCATCGCTCTGAGGTTCACGCAGCGACTCCGGGATCGGAAGATCGAGGAGTTCGTAGATCTCGCGATCTCCGATGATCTCCTTCTCGAGCAGCTCCTCGGCGAGTTTCTCGAGCATCGCGCGGTTCTCACCGAGAATCTCGACGGCGCGCCGCGATCCCTCGTCGATCATGCGCCGGAGCTCGTCGTCGATCAGCATCGCGGTGTGTTCGCTGAAATGCTTCCCCTCGCCGATCTCACGCCCGAGGAAGACGTGCTCTTCGCCACGCTTGAACGATACGGGGCCGAGCTTCTCGCTCATCCCCCAGCGGCAGACCATCCGCTCGACCAGCTGCGTCGCCTGCTCGAGATCGTTCTCCGCGCCGGTGGTCCGCTCGTCGAACACCAGCTCCTCGGCGGCACGCCCTCCGAGCAGGATCACCACTCGGTTCAACAAGTAGGTCCGCGAGTAGTTGAAAATGTCCTCGGTCGGGAGCTGCTGCGTGACCCCGAGGGCGCGGCCGCGGGGGACGATCGTCACCGAGTGGACCGGGTCCGCTCCCGGGAGGAGCAGCGCCAGGAGGGTGTGACCCGCTTCGTGATAGGCCGTGATCTTCCGCTCCCGGTCGCTGACGGATTCGTCGCGCAGGGTGCCGAGCAGGATCTTGTCCTTGGCCTTCTCGAAGCAGGTCATGTCGACCTTCTTCTTCAAGTCCCGCGCCGCCATCAGTGCGGCCTCGTTCGCGAGGTTCTGGAGGTCGGCCCCGGAAAAGCCGATCGTGGCCCGGGCGATCGTGTCGAGATCGACATCTTTCGCGAGGGGGATCTTGCGCGTGTGTACCTCGAGGATCGCTTTTCGCCCCGCGCGCTGCGGCCGCTCGACCACGACTTGACGGTCGAAGCGCCCCGGCCGAACGAGGGCCGGGTCGAGAACATCGGGGCGGTTGGTCGCCGCGAGCACGATCACGGCCTGATTCGTCTCGAAGCCGTCCATCTCGGAGAGGATCTGGTTCAGGGTCTGTTCGCGTTCGTCGTGGCCTCCACCGAGCCCCGCGCCGCGCGATCGTCCGACCGCGTCGATCTCGTCGATGAAAACGATGCACGGGGAGTTTTTCTTTGCCTCGTCGAAGAGCTCGCGCACTCGCGAAGCCCCGACCCCGACGAAGAGCTCGATGAACTCGGATCCCGAGATACTGAAGAAGGGGACCTCCGCCTCACCGGCAATCGCCCGCGCCAGGAGCGTCTTCCCCGTTCCCGGCGGACCGACGAGGAGGACCCCCTTCGGAATCTTGGCGCCGAGGGCGGCGTAGCGCTCCGGGCGCTTGAGGAAGTCGACTACCTCGAGGAGCTCGCGCTTGACGTTCTTCAACCCCGCCACGTCCTCGAACGTGATGTGCGAGTCGGTCTTCTCGTACCGTTTCGCACGATTTCCGGAGAACCGGCCGAAGAGCCCAGGGCCCATCTGTTTGCGGACCCGGCTGGTCAGGTACCAGAAGACTCCGATGATCAGCACGATCACCATCACCTGGACGAGCAGGATGTCGATCAAGGACCCGCCGGCGTTCTGGTAGCCGAGATCGATCTCGCGCGACATCGCGAGCTCGTACAGCTTGTCCCCGGAAGCGGACTCCCTCGGGATGTTCGCCTCGATCCTTCCGACCTTGCGGACCGCGGCATCGGGCTTGTTGTCGACCGGGAACTCCTCGGGAGTCTTCAGGAACGCGACGAACGTGCTGAGCTCGGACTCTTCGATCCGTCGCACGTTGTGGCGGAACTTCGGCGGGGTCTCCTGAGGGAGGATCTCTTCCCCCGCGACCACGTCGAGGAACGTGTTCACGCTGACTCTCGCGGACCCCTCGCCGAGCTGGCTGCCGAGGAAGTGGAAGGCGCTCCAGGCGAGCAGGACGAACATCACGAACCAGAACCAGGAGCGCTGGTTCCAGCGCGGGGGGGGAGGGCCCTTGGACCCGTCCGGTTGCTCCTCGGGGGGGGGAGGCTTTCGTTCTTCCATCATCTCCTCGGGTGCCCCGGGATCGGGGCGGATTCCAGTGGCTCCGGGTCATCCTACCCGGATGGAGCCGGCTTTTCTCACGGCCCTTCGCGAGAGACCAGCAGACTGCGCATCGGATCGGAGCACCGCTAGAACCGGGCCAGATCGCGGGCTGCGGCCTCCACGGTCGCCGATTGGGGGAGGATCACCTCCTCCAGCTCCGGAGCGTAGGCGACGTGACAGTCGAGAGCGCCGACGCGGCGGACCGGCGCGTCGAGATCGTGGAAGAGCTCATCCTGGATCCGCGCTGCGATCTCAGCGCCGTACCCCCACGAGCGCATCTCCTCGTGGACGATCAGGCAGCGGTTCGTTCGCCGAACCGAATCGGCGATCGCTTCCCAGTCGTAGGGATTGAGCGTGCGGAGATCGAGGATCTCGGCCTCGATCCCTTCCTCGGCGAGGCGCTGCGCGGCCTGGAAGGACCGGTGGACGAGCGCACCGTAGGTGACGATCGTCAGGTCGTCCCCGCCCCTGACTCGCGCGGCCTGACCGAAGGGGATCGCGTACTCGGGTCCGGGGTAGATCCCCTTGTTGTAGGTCTGACGGTAGAGGTGCTTGTGCTCGAGGAAGATCACCGGGTCGTCCCCGCGGATCGCCGTGCGCAGGAGCCCATTCGCGTCGAGCGCGTTGGAAGGGATCACGACCCTCAGCCCCGGCAGATGCGTGAACAGGGTCTCCGCGGATTGACTGTGGTAGACCGCACCACCGCGGAGATACCCCCCGCTCGCTACCCGGATCACCATCGGGCACGAGTCGGTCCCAGCGGAACGCCACCGCAGAAGTGACACCTCGGAGCGAATCTGGTGGTACGCGGGCCAGATGTAGTCCAGGAACTGAATCTCGACGACTGGCTTCAAGCCCCGGAGAGCGAGTCCGACCGCGCGTCCGACGATGTTCGCCTCGGCGAGGGGGGAGTTGTAGACCCGATCGCCCCCGAACTCCCGCTGGAGCCCGTAGGTGACCTTGAAGACCCCCCCTTTCCCCTTCACCTCGTCGAGTGCCGCTTCGCGGCTCGCATCGGCGACGTCCTCGCCAAAGACGAGGATGCGCTCATCGCGGCGCATCTCGTCGCGCATGCAGAAGTTGATCAGGTCGACCATCGTCGTCGGAGTGCCGCCCTCATCGAACTCCGGCTCCGTCGCGATCGACCGGTCGGTCGGATCGAATTCCCTCGAGTAGAGGTGGTCGAGCACGGTCTCCGAGGACGCCTGCGGTGTCGCCACCGCGATGTCGCTCGCGGTTCGGACCTCGTCGCGGACCTCCGCGCGGATGGCTTCGAGCTCGGCCTCGGTCGCGTGCCCCCCGGCGACGAGCCACTTCGGGAACGCGACGAGCGGATCCCGGTCCACCTCGCCGGCACGCTCCGACGGCGTGCGATAGGCGCGCTCGTCATCGGAGAGGGAGTGGGAGTAGGGGCGGACGACGTGGGCGTGCACGAGCGCGGGACCGCGCTGTCGACGCATCCGCTCGACGACATCGCGGAGCACGCGCACGCTTTCGATCAGGTCACAGCCATCGATCTCGCGAATGTCGAGGTTCGGGAATCCAGAGACGAGCTTCGAGATCGAGCCCCCCGCGGTGTTCACTTCGACCGGGACGCTGATCGCGTACCCGTTGTCCTCGACCAGGAACAGGACCGGCAGCTTCAGGTTGCACGCGCTGTTCAGCGCCTCCCAGATCTCCCCTTCACTAGTGGTGCCATCGCCCACCGAGACGAAGCTGATCTCATCGCCGTGGAAATCGCGGATGCGCTCCACCAGGGTCGGGATCGCGTTTCCCTTCGACCACGCCTCTGCGCATCCGACCGCGTGCAGCGCCTGACTCCCGGTGCAGCTCGACTGGTTGACGACGTGGAGCCGCCCGCTGCCCCAGTGGCTCGGCATCTGTCGACCCGCGCCCGCGGGTTCATCGTGGGCCGCGGTCGCCGACTTGAACATCTCGACCGGGGTCAGACCGAGTCCGAGGAGAAGCGCCCGGTCGCGGTAGTACGGGAAGAACCAATCCTTCGCGGGGTCGAGGACGAATCCCGCCGCGGCGAGGACCGCTTCGTGACCACACCCGTTGATCTGGAAGAAGATCTGCCCCTTCCCCTTCAGACGGATCTCCTCGTCATCGATCTCGCGACTGAGGAACATCGTCCGGAAGAACGCGTGGAGCTCCGCACGATCGAGGCCTGCGGTGGAGTCGGGTACGGGCTTCACGGACACTCCCAACGCGGAATTTCTGTCTCTCAGCGCGGCCACTCTCGGCGTCGGGTCTTTCCGGGCGGGGCTCTTGCGGACGGGCTGCTTGCGAGTCGACGCCTTGCGGGGCGATGACTTGCGCGGAGCGGCACCCTGGCCATTCGCGCCGCGCTCCTTCGCACGTGATTCGGACTTTTTCTCCCCATCGCCGCGGGAGGGGGGTTTTCTGCTCTGGGTGGGCATTGCATCCTACCTGGGTGGGTCGTTCGGAGTGGCATTCTAGCCCGAGAGCAGAGGCCTTTCTGCCGGAAACTCGGTGGGAATTCCTCCCCCAACCTCGAGAGGACGGCAGAACTCCGAGTTCCGTCGACGTGGCCCCGGCGCTCCCCTACACTTCGATCGCGCACCGATGGGCCGGGAGGAGCTGCACCGTGGTCGAAAAGATCGGCAAGTTCGACGTCGTCGTCATCGGATCCGGTCCCGGCGGATACGTCGCCGCGATTCGGGCCGGACAGCTGGGCCTCAAGACGGCGCTCATCGAGAAGGACTCGAGGCTGGGGGGAACCTGTCTCCTCCGCGGCTGCATCCCGACGAAGGCCCTCCTCGAGACCGCCCACGTTCTCGATCTCGCCCGCGAGGCGGAGTACTTCGGCGTCCGGATCCCCGAAGTGAAGCTCGACCTCGCCGCTGCGCTCGCCTATCAGGAGGCGGTCGTCGACAAGAACGCCAAGGGGGTCGAGTTCCTCCTCAAGAAGAACAAGGTCGAACGGATCCAGGGGACCGCACGACTGGACGGCCCGACCCAGGTTCGGGTCGTGCCCGCGGACGGCCCCGAACTGGTCGTCGACGCGACGAACATCATCCTGGCGACCGGCTCGGTCCCCGCCCGACCCGGGTTTCTCGACTTCTCCGACGACCGGATCATGACCAGCGACGAGGCTCTGCACGTCGAGAAGCTGCCGAAGCACGTCACCATTCTCGGCGCTGGCGCGGTCGGCGTGGAGTTCGCATCGATCTTCAAGTCCTTCGGGTCCGAGGTGTTGATCGTCGAGATGCTCGATCGGCTGCTGCCGGTCGAGGACCAGGACTGCTCGGCGGAGCTACTGCGCGCATTCAAGAAGCGCAAGATCGAGTGCCGAGTCTCGACCAAGCTCGAAAAGGCGGACACTTCCGGCAAGCGGCTGAAGCTGCTCCTGGCGAGCGAGTCGGGAGAGACCACCGAAGTCGATACCGATATCCTGCTCTGCGCGGTCGGGCGCCGTCCGGTCACCGACGGTCTTGGGTTGGAGAAGGTGGGGATCACCCCGGACAAGCAGGGATTCGTGCCGGTCGATGGCTCCCAAGCGACCGCGCGATCGAACATCTACGCGATCGGCGACATCGTCGGCTCCACTCCGCTCCTCGCTCACGTCGCGAGCGCGGAGGGAATCTGTGCCGTCGAGAGTATCGCCGGGATGAAGCCTCCTGCGATCCGGGCAGACCGAATCCCGAGCGCGACCTACTGCCACCCAGAGGTCGCCTCGATCGGGCTGACCGAAGAGGCTGCGCGGGCCGCCGGCCACGCGATCAAGACCTCGAAGTTTCCGCTGTCGGCCCTCGGGAAGTCGGGGATCCTCGGCAAGAAGATCTCCGGTTTCTTCAAGATCATCGCCGAGGAGAAGTACGGGGAGATCCTCGGAATCCACATCGTCGGCCCGCACGCGACCGATCTGATCTGCGAAGCTTGTGCGGTGCTCGGTCTCGAGGGCACGGCGGCGGATCTCGCACACATCGTCCACCCGCACCCGACCCTCGGGGAGGGGATGCTCGAAGCCGCGCACGGATTGCTCGGCGGCGCGATCCATATCTGAAACGACCATGGCCGAGACGATCACGTACCTCGAGGCGGTCCGGCGCGCCCTGATCCGCGCCCTCGAGAACGACGACCGTGTCTTCCTCCTCGGTGAGGACATCGGACCGTACGGCGGCGCGTTCAAGCTGACCGATGGACTCGCCGAGCGCTTTGGCAGTGACCGAGTGATCGACACCCCGATCGTCGAGACGGGGCTCGTCGGCGCCGCCATCGGTGCCGCGATGGCAGGGCTCCGCCCGGTGGTGGAGATGCAGTTCATCGACTTCATCTCCTGCGCCTTCAACCAGCTGACGAACTTCGCAGCGACCACCCATTTCCGCTGGGGCGCGGCGGCGCCGATCGTCGTGAGGGGACCATCCGGAGGAGGGGTGCACGCCGGCCCGTTCCACAGTCAGATGGTCGAGAGCTTCTTCCTGAACACACCCGGCTTGAAGATCGTGATCCCCTCGACGGTCGAGGATGCCTACCGCCTGCTCCTCGGAGCGATCGAGGATCCCGATCCGGTGCTCTTCCTCGAACAGAAGCGGCTGTACCGGACTCTGAAGGGAGAATTCGACCCGGAGTGGTCGCCGCTCCCCCCCGGGTCGGCCGCGCTGCGTCGCGAGGGGGACGACGTGACGATCATCAGCTACGGCGCGATGGTCCACAGTGTCCTCACCGCCGCCGAGACCCTCGCCGCTGAAGGGATCGGTGCGAACGTTCTCGACATGCGCTCGCTCTGCCCCCTCGATCGCGAGGCGTTGCTCGGAGCGGCGAAACGAACCGGCAAGGTCCTCATCGTGCACGAGGACAACGTGACCGGCGGCGCCGGAGGCGAACTCGCAGCCTTGATCAGCGAGCACGCGTTCGAGGACCTCGACGCACCGGTGCGGCGCCTGGGCGCACTGGATGTCCCGATCCCGTACGCGGGGCCCCTCGAGGACGCATCCCTCCCGAACCCGACCACGATCGCGAAGGCGGCTCGGGAGTTGGCACGGTGGTGAGGGCTGCGGGGTACCCTTTCCCGGGTCAGGGGGGTGCTGTATCCTCCTCAGTTCCGAAGAACTGAACCGAGGAGAGCCGATGTCCACGGAAATAAAGATGCCCCAGATGGGCGAGTCGATCGCCGAGGGGACACTGACCCGGTGGTTCAAGAAGGCCGGCGACACGATCAAGCGTGACGAGCCGCTGTTCGAGATCTCGACCGACAAGGTCGACGCCGAGGTCCCCGCCCCCGCTGACGGCGTGCTCGAGAAGATCCTCGTCGAGGAGGGGACCACGGTCGAGGTGAACACCGTCGTCGCGATGCTCGGTGACGGCTCGGGAACCGCGACATCCGCCGGATCCCCCGCCGAGGAATCGGCGACCCCCGCGCCGTCACCGGCGACCGAGACCGCACCCGCCACTGCTGCGGGGGGGAAATCGTCCGCTCCCCCACCGCCCGCATCCCGTGAGATCGCAGCCCTCGAAATCGCAGCCCCCGAAATCGCAGCCGTCGCGAGGACCGCGCCTCTCGCCGCGAACGACTCCGACCGATCGAAGGTCCGCAGCTCGCCGCTCGTCCGACGCATCGCGCGAGAGCATGGGATCGATGACCTTTCGGCGATCTCCGGCAGCGGCGCGGGTGGACGCGTCACGAAGCACGACATCCTCGGGTTCATCGATCGACGCAACGGGTCGGGAGGCGCTGCGGCGAAAGACGGCGCAGCGGACGGTGGCGCGACTGCGGCACCGACGACGCCTCGACCCGCAGCCCCCCCGGCGGCCCACGGCGAAGTCCTCCCGGTCCTCGGGCTCCCGCGCAACCACGTCACGGTCGAGCGGATGACGGTGATGCGCCGGAAGATCGCCGAGCACATGATCCACAGCCGGCGCACCTCGGCGCACGTCCAATCGGTCTTCGAAGCGGACATGACCCGCGTCGTCGCGCTGCGCAATCGGAACAAGGGTGCCTTCCAGGCGAAGAACGGTGTGAAGCTGACCTTCACCCCCTTCTTCATGAAGGCGGTCATCGATGCGCTCCGGGAGTTTCCCTGGTTGAACGCGTCCCTCGACGGGGACGAGGTCGTGGTCCACCATTCGATCCACTTCGGGATCGCGGTCGCCCTCGATGGCGGGTTGATCGTCCCGGTGATCCGGAACGCGGAGGAGCTCAACCTCACCGGCCTACAGAAGCGCGTGACCGACCTGGCGACACGGGCGCGATCGAAGCAGCTCGTGCCCGAAGAGGTCGCGGGGGGCACGTTCACGATCACCAACCCAGGCCAATACGGCGGGCTGTTCGGGATTCCGATCATCAACCAGCCCCAGGTGGCAATCCTCGGGATCGGCGGTATTCAGCGCCGCCCCGTGGTGGTCGAAGGGGACGCGATCGCGATCCGCGACATGGCGTACCTGTGCATCTCCTACGACCACCGACTGGTCGACGGGGCGATGGCGGACCAGTTCATGGCCCGCGTGAAGCAGAACCTCGAGAATTTTGATGACGCCGAGCTCCGCTGAGATTCGCTCCCGTGCCCAGGTCCAGGTGCTCTGCGAAGGGCGCGTCTCGTTCGCGGAGGCGCACGCGCGGATGCTCGAGGATCAGCGTGCTCGGGCGGATGGGCAGGAGCGCGGACTGCTGAGGCTCTTCTCGCCGAGCCCGGTGGTGACGATCGGCAGCGGCGCCGATGACACTTCCCTCCTCGCCTCCCGATCGGACTTCGCCCGCTCGGGCATCTCGGTCGAGACCGTCGATCGCGGCGGGGAAGCGACGTACCACGGACCCGGTCAGCGGGTCGGGTACCTGACTATGTTTCTCGAGGAGCGCGAACGCGATCTCCATGCGCTCCTCCGAGAGATCGAGGGAGCGCTCATCGAGTCCCTGCTCGCCTTCGGCATCACGGGTCGCCGGGTCGAAGGGCGCACCGGGGTCTGGGTCGAAGACCGAAAGATCGCCTCGATCGGACTCTCGGTCAGGCGCTGGGTGACCGGACACGGTTTCGCGCTCTGCGTCGCAGGGGACCTCGAACCCTTTGCGATGATCGTCCCGTGCGGAATCGCCGACTGCCGCATCACATCGATCGAGGCCGAAACCGGTCGGGCTCCGAGCACGGGCGAAGTCGACGCGGCTCTCTCGCGGAGTTTCTCTGCGCGATGGGGCGGGCTCTCGTGAACCGTCCCGCCACGCCGAAGTCTCACACTCCGCCCCCTCGTCGAGCGCCACTCCCCCGCCCTCCCTGGCTGAAAGTCCGCATCCCGTCGGGGGAACCTCTCGAGAAAGTGAACCGACTGATGGAACGGGGGGCGCTCCACACCGTCTGCCAGGAGGCGCACTGCCCGAACATCTACGAGTGCTACGCGATGGGGACGGCGACCTTCCTGATCCTCGGCGAGGTCTGCACGCGGAAGTGCGGCTTCTGCGCCGTCTCGAAGGGGATCCCCTCGCCGGTCGACGCGGATGAACCGCGTGAGCTCGCGGCCGCGGCGCGCGAGATGGGGCTCTCCCACGTCGTGATCACTTCGGTCGACCGGGACGACCTCCCCGATGGCGGCGCGGAACAGTTCGCGGCGGTATTGCGAGAGCTTCGACGCGCACTCCCCGCCGCGACCCACGAAGTGCTGGTCCCCGACTTCCGCCCCGACCCCATCGGCGCGCTCGAGACGGTCCTCGCCGAGAGACCGACGATCTTCGCGCACAACGTCGAGACGGTGCGGCGGCTCTATCCCGCCGCACGACCCGGGTCGGTCTACGAGGACTCCCTCGCCCTGCTCTCCGCGGCCGCCAAACGGATCGGAGGCAGCCGAGTGAAATGCAGCCTGATCCTGGGGCTCGGCGAGAGGGACGATGAACTCCGCGAGGCGATCCGAGATGTCCACGCCGCCGGGGCTCGCCGCCTGAACCTCGGGCAGTATCTCGCTCCGTCTCCTCGTCACATCCCGGTGAAGCGCTATCTCTCGCCGGAGGAGTTCCAGGAGCTCGGGGAGTACGCCCGGAGCGTCGGATTCGAGAAGGTCGAGTCCGGGCCGCTGGTGCGGTCTTCGTACCACGCGAGCGTCTGAGCCCCCTTCCCGATCGAGCCCCGCGAAGACCTTTCGGTGAACTCTATCCGAGGGCATGATGGGACGGCTGACCCCTGCAGCCGGGAGGCCACCCTTGCCCACACGCGTCTTCACCATCACCCCCGGGGGATTCGTCCCCGAGGATCTGGATGAGCCGGCGCGAATCCTCGCCGAGGGAGGGCTGGTCGGGATCCCCACCGAGACCGTGTACGGGATCGCAGCCCGGGCGGACGATCCCGCCGCGATCGAGCGGCTGATCGAACTGAAGCAACGCCCCTCCTCGAAGCCGTTCAGCGTGCACATCGCGGACCCCGAGGACCTCACCCGGGTCATCGAAGAGATCCCCCCCGGAGCCCAGTCCCTGATGGACCACTTCTGGCCCGGTCCGCTGACGATCATCTTCCCGGGAGGCGACCGCGGGATCGGCATCCGTCTCCCCGCGCACCCGGTCGCGCGCGAGTTGATTCGTCGCAGCGGGGTCCAGATCGTGGCGCCGAGCGCGAACCCCATAGACCTGGAGCCCGCGATCGATGCTCAGGGAGTCCTGCGGTACTTCGAGGATCGGATCGACGCGGTGGTCGATGCCGGCCCCGTCACGATTCGTGAGGCATCGACCGTCGTGCGGCTCGAGTCGGACGGGCGGTTCGAGGTCCTCCGCGAGGGAATCATCACCTCTCGAATGGTCCACCGTGCACTCCGCGGGCGCGGGGTCCTGTTCGTCTGCACCGGGAACTCCTGCCGGAGCCCGATGGCGATGGCGCTCGCCCGCGAGTTGCTCTCGGCTCGACTCGGAGTTTCGATCGATGAGCTCCCGACTCGCGGATTTCAGATCGAGTCCGCGGGCATCGCCGCGTTCGGCGGGGGATGCGCCAGTTCGCAAGCAGTCGAGGTGATGTCGGAGCGGGGGATCGAGCTCGCCGGGCACCGTTCTCGCCCGGTCACGCGGGAGATGATCGAGCAGGCCGATCTGATCATCGCTCTCGGTCATGGGCATCGGGACCAGCTTCTCGCCTGGGATCCCTCGCTCGCCGACCGCGTGATGGTGATCTCCGAGACCGGAATCGCCGACCCGATCGGTGGCGACCTCGAAATCTACCGCCGCTGCGCCTTTGAGATCGAGCGAGAATTGGAAGCCCGCTGGATCGGGCGAATCGAGGAGCTATGAAGTCGCGCGCTTCGGTCGCTTCCGACCACGCCGGGATCGAGGGTCGGCGTGTCGCCGCCCGAATTCTCCGGGAACGTGGATACGACGTGGAGGAGATCGGCCCAGCCGAAGGAGAGTCCGTCGACTATCCGGACCTCGCACACCAAGTCGCCGAAAAGGTCGGGACGGGGGAGGCGGCGATCGGCGTACTCGTCTGCGGAACCGGCTTGGGGATGTCGATGGCGGCGAACCGGCATTCGGGGGTCCGCGCGGCGGTGATCACCGACCGATTCACCGCGGAGATGTCTCGCGCCCACAACGACGCCAACATCGCCTGTTTCGGAGAGCGAGTGATCGGCGCGGACCAAATAGAAGTGCTGCTCCCGATCTTCTTGGATCGAGAGTTCGACGGCGAGCGACACCAAAGAAGAGTAGAGAAAATCGAGCCGTAGCCGGTGTCCCCAGCACAAAGATCCCCAGCACCAAGAGTGGGGAGGTGGTGCGTCTGTCGTGATGCGGAGTCGGGGCCGACCGGCGGCCACCCTACCGGGTCGTTGAGGATCGGACTCGGCTCCGCATCGCGGCAGACGGGCCGCCATCGCCGCTCCCCAGCACAAAGATCCCCAGCACAAAAGCTCCCAGCACCAAGAGTGGGGAGGGTGGTCCGTCTGTCGTGATGCGGAGTCGGGGCCGACCGGAGGCGACCCTACCGGGTCGTTGAGGATCGGACTCGGCTCCGCATCGCGGCAGACGGGCCGCCATCGCCGCTCCCCACCTCCTTAGCCACCGTCCTCCACAGTGGGGTTCCAGAGGGGCTTGATCTGTGCCCGGCGCTCGAGCTCCACCCAGAATTGAGAAGCGATCGCCGTCCGCCGCCGATTGAGGACCCTCGACTCGAGCCCCTGGCGAACCGAGTTCCAGATCTTCATGTCGGGGTCCCCGAACCCCTGCAAGACCGCGACGTACACGCTCTGATCCCGGGGGAGCACCACCGGCTCGGTGACGTCCCCGATCTCCTCGCAACCGGAGAACACCGCGCGGAGGAGTAGGGAGCCCGCGGCCAGCGGCTTGCCGTCGAGCAACAGCTCGCGGGACTCGTATTGGGAGAGGGGCTTCTCGGTCGAGTGGATCGTGTAGTTCTCCCCGTCCGCGAAGGTTTGCAGAGTCGTTTCGGGCTCGGCGCGGATCCTCTCGACCCAAGACCCGATGTACGCGGACGCCAGCTCCCGGGCCTTCTCGTTCTTCGCGTTCTCGGTGACCTGGACGATCGCCTCTTCGAAGGTCTGTGCGCGCGCCTCTTGCGCCCCACTGATCCGGTAGATGTAGCTTCCGGTCTGCACCGCGACCGTCTCGGTCCCCACCTGCCCGACGCTACCTGGGTCGAGCACGTTGAACATCCCGCTGAGCACGGGGTGGTTCACGAACTCCCGGGGGAGGGTGGTGATCTGCGATCTCTCGAACCACCCCGTGTCAGCGAAGATGATCTTGTCCATGTCCTCGGGGGTGAAGGAGTCCTCGAGCTTCCACTCCTCGCCGGAGGCGGCGAGTTCGCCGGCGCGAACGATCGCGGCCTCGAGGACCGCTTTCTCGCGCGCGATCGCGTCATCGTCACTCAACGACTTCTCCACGATCTCGAAGACTTCGATGAGGTTGCGATAGTCGTCCGCGGGATCGTAGTTCTCCGGCTTCACCCAATCGGCAGCACGCGGCCTCTTGTAGCGTTGCTTGTCCCGCTCCCAGCGCGCCTGGAGAGCATCCGGGTCCGCCCGGAAATCAAGATCGTAGAACTTCTGGCGGTCGGCTCTCGCGATACGCAGACTCAGCGCCGCGTTCTTCCGGTAGGGGAACGGATTGTCGTCGTACACCGACCGGATGAATTCTTCGTCCATTTCGCCCGCCTCCTCGAGGAAGCGGTCGATCGGCACTTGCACGTAGTCGAAGCGGCGCCCGTGACGATCGGTGTAGAATTCGTCGTAGATCTCGCTCTCGGGGACGGCCGGGATCGTCGAAACGATCCGACCGAGCATCCCGACCCGAGCGATGGTGCGCACGGTATCCTCGAAATCGGCGACGCTCATCCGGAGTCCGATCCGGCCCTCCGAGATCGCCTTGCGGTACTCGTCCTTGTTGAATCCGGCGCTCCCGCGCTCGGCGATGAATATCGACTGGTCCTGCTGGAAGTTGATGCCGGTGAACGTGGGCTTGTTGATCGCTCGCGCCCAGCTGATGACATCGAGTGCCGCAGAGCGGAGCGCCTCCTGCTCTTCCGCCTCCGAGAGTCGGAGGCCGAGGCGCTCGATCTCGTGGAGCTGCATGATGTATTCGAGAGCCTGCGGTTCCGTTGCCTTCGGCGGCCGGAAGTACGGGCCGTAGGACCGGGCCCCGTTCACCATCGTCTGACGACCGCGCTCATCGCTCAGTTCGATGAACTTGGCTCGGGAGTAGTTGCTGCCGAAGATCTCGTACACCGCCTCGGCGTCGAGGCGTCCCTGGGTCAGGTACCAGGTCATGATCCCCGTGAACGCGAACGCAGGCGCGAGCACCAGGAGCAGAAGGGTCATGAGGACCTTCTCGTTGCGCTTGAAGAACCCGGCGGACATTTCATGCTCCTGTGTTCTTGGGGGCCTGGCAGGCACCCTCTCGTGTTATTGGGGGCCTGGCTCCCAGGCCCCTCTCACTCGCGGCAAAGCCGCTCGCGATTCACCCCAACGAGGCGAGCTCTGCTCGCGTGCTTGTCTTTGGGGGCCTGGCACCCAGGCCCCTCTCGCTCGCGGGGCGGCCATGAAGTCAAGCCGGTTGGAATCGGTAGCGTCGAGGCGTATGCGGGGCGGCTTGCCACTCCCTTGTCGTCGGAAACGCTACTTCACTCTCGCGAGGAGCTCCACATCGAAGACCAGGAGAGCCTCCGGTCGCTCCATCCACGGTGACGTGGCGGGTGGCCTCGGGGGTATGGATCACGAGTTCTGGTCGATGCACTCGTTCGCGAGTGCATCACAGCGCTCGTTTTCGGGGTGTCCCGTGTGGCCCTCGACCCAGCGCCAGGTCACGTTCCGACTCTCCGTCACGGAGACGAGCCGCTGCCACAGCTCCTGGTTCAGGACCGGCTTTCCGTCCGACTTCCGCCAGTTGCGGCGGAGCCAGCCGGCGACCCACTTCGTGATGCCATCGATCATGTAGCGGGAGTCCGACACCACCACGGCCTCGACCCCTTCCGGGAGCGAAGCGATCGCCTCGATCGCTGCGGTGAGTTCCATCCGATTGTTCGTCGTTTCCGGGTCGAAGCCGGAGAGTTCGCGGGTCTTCCCGTCCTGTCGGACGAGCGCCCCCCACGCCCCTGGACCCGGATTTCCTCTGCACGCGCCGTCGGTATAGATCTCGATCATCCGCGCCGGCTCTTTCGCCTCCGGGGCTTTCCGCGACGCGGCTGACCAGCCCCCGACTTCCCACTCGCTTCCCCCCCACTGGGGTGAAGGTGCTGAAGATAACGCAGATCCACGGTCCGATGCAGGGGATCTGCGGCGGCGAGTCGGACCTCGATCGGGTCCCCGAGTCTGAAGATGCGGCCCGCATTGCGGCCCCGGAGCGCAAATTGCGCCTCGCTGTAAAGATAGATGTCGTCCCTCAGGGTCCGGATGTGCACGAACCCATCGACGAGAATCTTGTCGATCCGGACGAAGAATCCGTTGTCGCGCACCGCGCTCACCACCCCGGTAAATCGCTCCCCGACGCGGTGGCGGAGCCACGAGATCGCCCGGAGCTTCGACATCTCCCGCTCCGCCATCTCCGCGTTGCGTTCCCCCGCGCTCGAATGCTCCGCCTGGGAGGCGAGGCCGGCCAGCTTCGCCTCCGCTTCCTCCGAGAGGACCTTCCGATCCCCGAAGAGGCCGGCGTCGAGAGCGCGGTGCACTTGAAGGTCGGGGTAGCGACGGATGGGAGAAGTGAAGTGGCAGTACTCATCGGTGGCCAGCGCGAAGTGGAGCGCCCGGCTCGCTGAGTACTCCGCCCGCGTCAGGGTGCGCAGCAGCGCGAGCTGGATCACCGTGGCGGCGGGCTCGTCCGCGATCGCCTCGACCAGGCGAGGGAAGTCGGAGGGACCGTCGATTCGAACCCCAGGTACCAGGACTCGGCAGAGTTTCAGGAAGTTCCGAACGTCCTCCTCGGCGGGTTCGTCGTGCGTGCGCCTGAGGATCGCGATGCCGCGATGCGACGCGGTCCGAGCCACCGCCTCGTTCGCCGCGAGCATGAACTCCTCGACCAAGTGGTGCGACCGATCGCGTGAACGAGTCTCGATGTCGAGGACCTCGCCATCGTCATCGAGGCGCAGACGCATTTCCTCGAGGTCGAGGTCGAGTGCCCCGCGGGCGAGGCGACGGGCGTGGAGGAGTTCTCGGAGGCGGTCCATCGCTTTCAGAGCGGGGACGAACGATTTCTCGTCGGGGTCGGGGGGGGCACCGTCGAGGAGCTCCTGCGCTTCGGAATAGGAGAAGCGCCGTCGACTGCAGATCACCGCTCGCTCGATTTGTTCGCTGCGGACTCGTCCGTCCGGCCCGAAGTCGATCCAAGCGATCTTGACGGGTCGGTCCTCGTCGGGGCGGAGGGAACAGAGGTCGTTGGAGAGGCGCTCGGGGAGCATCGGAAAGGTCCGGCCGGGAAGGTAGGCGGATGTCGCGCGCCGGTACGCTTCCTTGTCGATGGGGTCGTTCGCCCGCACGAAATGGCTGACATCTGCGATCGCGACCGCAAGTCGAAACGCCCCCCCGGGGAGCTCCTCGATCGCGACTGCATCGTCGTGGTCCTTCGCATCGCTCGGGTCGATGGTGACGAAGGGCACATCGCGACGGTCGCTTCGACGCCCGATCTCCGCCTCGGTCAACAGACCGGGGATCGCGGCGGCCGCCTCGACGACCTCGGGGGGGAAATTCTCTTCGAGGCCGAACTCCGCCGCGACGAGCTGCAGATCCGCCTTCCAGGTCCCTTCCTCGAGGGCGATCTCGACGACCTCACCCGGGGGGAGTCCGCCGATCGGACTTCCCTCGCGAAGGCGCGCGAGGACCCGCTCCCCGTCCGACGCGCCTCGCTCGAGCCCCGGATCGATGTGCATCTCCCGGACGCTCTCGTGCCGGAGGGGCTCGACGACGCCGCCCCCTCCCTTCTTCGCCCAGAAGCGGCCGACGATCACCCGGGGACTGCGTTTCAGGACGTGAAGGATCCGCCCTTCACGACCTTTGGCGCTCTCGGGACGGTCGGGGCGAGGCTGCTTCCGGGGCTCGACGAGGACCATGTCACCGTGGTGAGCATCGGCGAGACGGGACGAGGCGATGAAAATGTCACCCAGGGGATCTTCGTCGGCCGGGCGGACGAAGCCGAAGCCCCGACGGTTGACGACCAGTGTCCCCACCACCCACCCCTCGCGACGGGGCGCGAACCACCCCCGGCCGGCGAGGTGGACGACGGCCCCCTCCTCCTCGAGCGAGTGGAGGAGTTCGGTGAAGTCGGGAATCTCACGTGAGTTCACACCGAGGGTCTCGGACAGAGCCCGTGCGGTGATCGATGAATACGAGGGACTCTTGAAGAACGCCCGAGCGGCCGTGGTCAGCTCCCGGCGGCGGTCATCATCCATCCGTCCGTCCCCCCTACGATCCCCGTCCCGAAAAAGAGCGGAGCCGGAAGGGTCTCCCCCATCCGGCTCCGATACGCGACTGCGCACGCGCCATACGAGGCACGGACGACGCTCGCAGCTCCATCGCCCCAACGTTCAAAAACTCTTCCGAGGCTCCTCCATCGCAAGCGATGAAACCGCAAGGTTTCATGCAAAAAGGCATCGCGATCGATCATTCAAATATTTTGAATGATCGAGAGCAACGGCATGAACAAGGCGATGACGATGAAGCCCACGCAAAGCCCCATGCCTACGATCAAGATCGGCTCGAGCAGACTCGACAGCGAGTCGACGAGCACGTCGACGTCGAGGTCGTAGTTGTCGGCGATCTTGTTGAGCATCTTGTCGAGCTCTCCCGTCTCCTCGCCGATGTCGATCATGTTGACCAGCAACGAGTCGAAGACCCCTGACTGCTGCAGCGGCCCGGCGATCGTCTCGCCCTCGCGGATCGATCCGTGGACTTGCATGATCGCACTCGCGATCACCTTGTTCCCAACCGCCTCCTTGACGATGCTCAGCGCCTCGAGGATCGGCACGCCGGAGCTGATCAATGTTCCGAGGGTCCGGCAGAAGCGCGAGATCGTCGATTTGCGCACGATCGTGCCGAACACCGGGGCTCGCAATTTGAAATGATCGAATGCGAGGCCCCCCTTCTCGCTGCTCGCGATCAACTTGACGAGGAACACCACCACGAAGACGATGATCGGCGCCATGTACCAATACGACTGAACCGTCTCCGAGAAGGTCAGGAGCATCTGGGTGGGGCCCGGCAACGCGGTGTCCATGTCCTTGAACATGACTTGGAACTGCGGGATGACCTTGGTCATGATGAAGCCGAGGATCACGCTGGCGACGATGATGACCGCGATCGGGTAGATCATCGCCCCCTTCACCTTCTTGCGGAGCTTCAGCGACTTCTCCTGGAAGTCGGAGAGCCGCTGGAGGATCACGTCGAGCACCCCGCCCGCCTCGCCGGCCTTGACCATGGCGGTGTAGAGGGTGTCGAAAGAGCGGGGGTATTTCTCGAGCGCCTCGGAGAAGCTCGCTCCACCCTCGACATCCTCGGTGACCGCCTCGAGCTGAGAGCGGAACTTCCCGGTCTTCATCTGACCGGCGAGGATCTTGAGGGAGCGGACGATCGGAAGTCCCGCGTCCTGGAGGGTCGCCATCTGCTGGGTGAACTGCGTGACGTCCCCCTGGGAGACCCAGTCGAAGAGGGACAAGCCGCCCTTCTTCTTCACCTCGCCGCCAGCGGCGGGGGCGGCGGCCCCCTTCTTCTCCTGGAGCTTGGTGGGCTTGAGGCCCATCGTGCGGATCTTCTGCAGCGCTTCCTGCTTGGTGCTGGCCTCGATGGCCTTGCGCAGTTTGTTGCCGCGTCCATCGATGGCTTCGTAGGCAAAGACCGGCATCGTCGCTCCTTCAAACCGGGGACCGGAGCCGCGAGGCCCCCAGGCCACTCGGTCCGGCGGGCCATGATAGCGCGCCACGTCCTGATCCGCGCTCTGTTTCCTCCGCGGGGGCTTCCGCTAGGCCCCCCTTGCCGCCTTCGGCTCGGGTTTCTCGAAAGGGCTCTCGGGGAGCCCGCGATCGTTCGCCTTTGGGTCCGCTAGCCGATGATCGTTTCCTTCACCACTTCCTCGATCGTGGTGATCCCGTCGAAGAGGTGCAGCATCCCCGAGTCTCTCAGGGTGCGCATGCCGTCCTCTCTCGCCGCGATCGCGATCTCCTGGGTCGACGCGCCGCTGAGGATCAGATCGGCGAGGCGGTCGCTCATCAGCATGATCTCGAAGAGTGCGATCCGGCCCTTGTAGCCGGAACTGTTGCACCTCTTGCAACCCTTGCCATAGAAGAACGTCCGGCCGGCGACTTCGGATCGCGTGAGCTCGAGCTCCATCAACATCTCGTCGGTCGGCTCGTACTCGGTCTTGCAGGCTTCGCAGATCCGCCGCACCAAGCGCTGTGCGACGACCGCCTGGAGGGTCGCGGTGATCAGGAATGCCTCGACCCCCAGGTCGATGAGTCGGATCACCGAGGACGGGGCGTCGTTGGTGTGCAGGGTCGAGAACACGATGTGCCCGGTCAGGCTCGCCTCGACCGCAATCTGGCCGGTCTCGAGGTCGCGGATCTCCCCGACCAGGATCTTGTCTGGGTCCTGCCTGAGGATCGATCGCAGGCAGGCCGCAAAGGTCACCCCGATCTCCTCGTTGATCGGCACCTGCACAATGCCTTCGATGTTGTACTCGACCGGATCCTCCGTAGTGATGATCTTGATCCCGGGATCGTTCGCCTCGGCCAGACAGGAATAGAGCGTGGTAGTTTTCCCGGAGCCGGTCGGCCCGGTGACCAGGATGATCCCGTTCGGTCTGGCGATCAGCTTGCGAAGCACCTCGAGGTCCCTCTGACGGAGGCCGATCTGCTCCAGGTCGAGCGAGACGTTCGAGCGGTCGAGGACCCGCATCACCACAGACTCGCCGTGCATCGTAGGAAGGGTGGAAACCCGGAGATCGACGGGGTTGCCGGCGATGTTCAGCTCGATCCGACCGTCCTGGGGAAGGCGTGTCTCGGCGATGTCGAGGTGCGACATCACTTTCACCCGCGAGATCACCGCACGGGCGAGCTGGATCGGCGGAGGTATCATCTCGTACAGGATTCCATCGACCCGGTACCGCACCTTGAATTCCGTCTCGAACGGCTCGAGGTGGATGTCCGAGGCCCGATCCTTGATCGCGGTGAGGAGGATCATGTTGAGGAGCTTGACAACAGGAGCGGCGTTGACGTCCCTCTCGAGTTGATCGAGATCCATCAACCTCTCGCGCTCGTCCACGATGGCGAAGTCGTCGCCGCCGAGCGTTCCGATCAGTGACTCCATCGATTCGGACTTGCCCGCATAGAACTTTTCGAAGGCGGCGGCGACCGCCACAGGGTCGCTCACAGCACCCTTGACGTCACAGTTCAGCATGAACTTGAGATCGTCGAGCATGCTGATGTTCAGCGGATCGGCGAGCGCAACGGTCAGCACCTGGCCATCGAAGGAGACCGGGATCACCTGATAGGTCTCGGCGACTGTCACCGGGACCATGTCGATCAACTCTGGGGTGATCGTCGCAAGGGCGAGGTCGATGACGTCCATTCCGGACTGGCGACCGAGCGCTTCCGTCAGCTGCCGGTCGTCGATCTGGCCGCTGTCGACGAGAATGCGGCCGAGCGCTCCGCCCCTCTCCTTCTGGGCGTTGAGTGCCTCTTGAATGTCGAACTCGCTGACCAGCTTCATCTCTTTCAAGATTTGGCCGAGCGGCTTTGTCGCGATCGCCATGATTTCCTCTTGTCACTCACGCCCCTCGAGGGGGCAACGTTCGAGCGCTCTTCGCTCAGAGAGCGAGATCCGCGGCGCTCGTGACGCGCAGGATCTCGTCAAGGGTCGTGACCCCGCCCAGGAACTTTCGCACGGCGTCCTGTTGGAGGGTCGTCATTCCCTCGCTGATCGCCTTCGCGCGCAGGTCCTTGGTCGGCGTCTTCTTGAAGGTCATGTCTCGCAGATCGGTCGACAACTCCATCAGCTCGTAGACCCCTTGGCGACCGCGATAGCCGGCACCGTTGCATTCGTGGCACCCGACTGAGCGGTACACGGTCGCACCACCGAGGTCGCTCACTCTCAAGCCGATCTGACGCAACTCGATCTCGGTGGGATCGTATTGTTCGCGGCACTTTTCGCAGATGCGCCGGATCAGGCGCTGACCCATGATCGCCATCACCGCGGAGGCGACCAGGAACGGCTTCACTCCCATGTCGATCAGACGCGTCAGGGCCGACGGAGCATCGTTGGTGTGGAGGGTCGAGAAGACCAGGTGCCCGGTCAGCGCGGCCTGGATCGCGATATCCGCGGTCTCGCGGTCGCGGATCTCCCCGACCAGGATGATGTTCGGGGCCTGGCGCATCATCGCGCGCAGGATCCGCTGGAAGTCGAGTCCGATCTCGTGTCGGACCTCCGACTGGTTGATCCCGGCGATGTTGTACTCGATCGGGTTCTCGGCGGTGATGATCTTCACGTCAGGCCGGTTGAGCTGCTTGAGCGCCGCGTAGAGCGTGGTGGTCTTCCCCGATCCAGTCGGGCCGGTGACGAGAAAAATTCCGTTCGGGCGTTTGATGATCTTGTTGAACCGGCCGAGGTCCGACTCATGGAAGCCGAGGACGGGCAGGTCGACCAGTCCCTTTTCCTTGTCGAGGATCCGCATCACGACCGATTCGCCGTGCACGGCGGGGAGCGCGGAGACCCGCAGGTCGATCTCCCGACCGTGCAGTCTCAGCTTGATCCGACCGTCCTGAGGGCGCCGTTTCTCGGCCATGTCCATGTGGGACATGATCTTGATCCGGGAGATCACGGGCCCCTGCAGCTTCTTCGGCGGGGATTCCATCACCTTGCAGACCCCGTCGATCCGGTACCGGACCCGGAGCGTCTTCTCGAACGGCTCGATGTGGATGTCGGAGGCGCGCTCCTTGAGCGCGTTCGCGATCAGCATCTGTACCAGCTTGATCACCGGCGCGTCGTTCGCATCACCGTCGTCACCGGCGTCAGCCTCGCGACCGAACTGGACGTTCGCCCCGGTGGAGTCGCCGAGGACACTGTCGTAGCCCCCCGACAGGCGGTAGTAGTCGTCGAGCGCCTCCTCGACCGCCTCGGGGGTCGCGAGTGCGCAATCGACCTCAGCCCCGAGGATGAAGCGGAGGTTGTCGAGGGTGAAGAAGTCGAGCGGGTCGCTCATGGCGATGATCAGCTTGCGGCCCTTTTGCGCGACCGGAATGATCTTGTGCTCGAGCGCGACGTCCTTCGGAACTCGGTCGAGCAGTTCCTTGGGGATCGTGTGCTGTGAGATGTTCGCGTAGGGGAGCTGGAAGTGGGTCGCGAGGGCGCGGGTGACGTGCTCTTGTGTGCAGTGTCCGAGGCGGACGAGTGCCTCGCCGATCCGGCAGTGGTTCGCGCGTTGATAGTCGAGGGCCTTCTGGAGCTGCTCCTCCGTCGCCCACCCCTTCGCGCGAAGGATCTCGCCGACTTTCTTCTTCACACTCATCTCCTCCGTCCCTCCGAGTTCCCGAGCGAGACCCGGGAGGGAAATGGTCCGACTCCGACGATGCAGTCCGGGAGACGCTCAGTCGGTTCGAAGGGGTCAAGCGAGGAATCGAGTCGGACCGCGTGACACGCACCAACGCTGCGACCTGGCGCGGACACCCCTCCGCGCGTCGCAATCCGCTGGCCCGCTCCACAGGCTCGACGAATCTCCCCGAACGCTCGCCCGAGTGGACGGCGCCAGTGGTGGTGGACCCATGAAGACCGGTCACCGCTGGTGAGCACCGTTGTGTCGGGACTCGCCCGATGGGTCCGGCGGGACCCTCCGGGGCTTGCTCCACTTCCGTCTTCTCGCAAGGGTCGCCCGGCGAGCACGCAGGGGTACGCGGGCCGAGTGGCCCACCCTCCGCTCTCTCGCCCGTATACCGGTGGAGAAGACCCGATGGTACGGGGATCAGCCCATCTGTCAAGGGATGCGGCGATTGGGGGCCTCCTGAGGTCGCTCCTACGTCCGCCTCCTCGGCGATCCTCGCAACTAGTGTCGTCCGGGTGCTCACTGCCGATCCGATCGTCGAGATGGCCCTGCTGGTCCTGCTGCTCATTTTCTTCTTCGGCGGAGTGGTGAACATGCTGCGCAACGTGCTCCTCGACCGACCCGTCGATTCCAACAAGATCGTCAGAGCGGTGGTCGCATACCTGATGATCGGGATCAGTGGGGCGGTGCTCTACCCGCTCATCCTCAGCGCCGATCCGCAACGGTTTTGCGGACTCGACGGTCTGGAGGGAATGGCAAGAAGGCGAACATTCAGCCCGCTCCACGGCGATCTTCGAGGCAGTGGTCGGACAGTTCTTCATCGCTGTCGTCGTCGTGGGACTGGTCGCCCTGTTGATCAACGATCCGAGTCACGGGCGCGAGGGAGGAGGCTGAGACCGGGGTCGGAAGCCTCCATCTCAGCCCGTCTTGCGACGGCTTGCCACGAAAATGCCGTCTCTGTAGGATACCGCGCTTCCGTGGAGAGCACGGTGCCGTGGCTGGCGTTGCGAGCGCATGCTCGGCGCGTTTTCCATACCCCTGACTCGCACCGCGATGGGCTTGGGTAGCACGGGTCGCGACCCGTGCGTCCCGTCGCGGTCGATGCGATCGCTCTCGGCGTGCGGAACCGATACCGCCGGGCCGAGCCCGATCTCCTTAGATGCATCCGAAAGGACCTGCCGATGCGTGCGTTCCTCTGCCTCTCCCTCCTCGTCCTCACCGCGGGGTGCGCCACGTCGAGCGGTGGGCCGGTCTTTCGACTCCGTCCTGCACCCGACCCGGCCACTGGAACACCGGCCAAGAGATTCACCGGCACCGCCGGGGTCACCGTCGATACACAGAGCCACGACCTCGGTTTCTCGATCGTCGCTCGCCCCAGCAGCTGGTACGTCGCGCCCGAGGTCGGCTTCACGATCGCCTCCGACAGCGACCGAGCCTCAGAGATCTTCGCGGGTGGCCGGGTGGCGGCGCGACTCACCGAGCTCCCGATCGAAGTCTACGTGAATGGGGGGTACTCCTATGTCGATGGCATCCCCTCCCCGGCGGCCCCCGCGCCTCCCGTGGATGACACTTCCTCCAGCTACTACGCGGGGGTGGGCGCGCAGATCTTCCTGGGCGATCAAGAGGGTGCTTTCATCGGAGTGGGATTCCGTTTCGTCGGCCACGACGACCTCTCCAGCGAAGAGGAGAGCGAGGCCCAGTTGTCGATCGGATGGGCCTGGTAGTCGGCGAGCTCTTCGACGATGCGGCCGCAGTAGAACTCGAGGGTTCGATCGAACCCGCGATGCACTCCCTGCTACCCGCCATGCCCGCTGACGAAGGCGCGAATCCCGGCGGTTTGGGCCTTGCGCTGTGCTGCCGGGGCCGTGGGGTCGAACTCCGGGAGACCCTCCGGGTAGAAGCCGCGGAGTCCGAGATGGGCGACCCTTCTCAGGCCCGCCCCCTTCGCGTCGAGATCATGAAGCAACTCCGGGATCAGGGCGCGGACTCCGTGGCGGAGAGCGGCTCGGGCGACCACCTCTCGCAGCGGGGCCGACGGGGGGATCGTTCGGAGTTCTGTGGTAGAGAGCCCGGACTTCGCTCTCATCGGGAGGTTGGTTCGACTCGATGATCTCGGTGGCGCGGAGCCAGTCGGCATGCCACCTCAGACAGGCTCCGGCGTCCCCCGGTGGATGCCCGAGAACCGACTCCAATGCCTCGTCGATCATCTTCCTGCTGTTCTTCTCGGTCGTCGATTCGCCGATCCGGACGAGAGCGGGGACCAGAGCGCCCTTCCTCCCCGGCTCACAGGATGAGACGACGGACGCGAGGATCTTCAGGGAAGACCGCCGCGGTCGTCTCGAGAGAGCACGAACGAGTTCGGGCCAGTGCAAGCAGGTGTCGAGTTCCGGGATGTAGACCCATTCGAGCGTTCCGGAGCTTCGATTCGCCGCGCCTTCACCGGTGACCACGATTCGTTCGATCGGACTCGTAGTCACCAGCGATGTCGCACGCCGCAGGACGAGCAGTGCGAACGCGGTCGAGACCCGAGGGCTCTCCCCCCACATCGAAGTGTTCGGCCACGAGCCGTCGGCACGCTGCTGCCCGAGCGCCCATTTCGCGCACTCGTCGTACCAGTCCTTTCCGTCGAGCCGCTCGATCCGGCCGATGTCCGCCACCTTCTCGAGGCTGTACAGCCCGTAGTAGCTCGCGAACGGGTTCCAGTTCTCGAGGAGCCAGCCGAGGCCGTCGCGGATCCCCGCCTCGATCCGGGTGCGTTCGTCCGTGGAGAGGCGAGCCCCGCCGTTCTCTCGCACGAGCAACAGGCTGGAGGTGCCGGCGCAGACTCGGTTCCAACGATTGCCGTCCATCGCGATCGGATGCCCAGGGCTGTACTCGAATTCGCGGGCGCGTACTTCGAGCCCGTTCGCTCCGGTGATCGCCCGATCCGCGGCATCGGGGTCGACCGCGGTCCCTCCTCCCCGTTTCCGCCGAACCGGCGGCTCGCTCTCAGCTCGGGTTCTGCGGGGTGCGAGCTCGACTCGCTTCCCGGTGACCGGTCCTTCGTCTCGTTGCAAGGACAAGAGATAGTGGGCCGACCGGCTCCACACCTCCGGTGGGATCTGCACTCCGCGTCGCCCCGCGATCGCCAGCGCGAGCACCACGAACTGAGTGCAGGAGATGTCCGCGGTGTTCTCGGATGGGAAGTAATGCCACCCCCCCTCCGCGTTCTGCGACGAGAGCAGGCCCCCGGTCAGTCGGGCGATCCGACGGCGGTGCTCCAGGCCGATACCGGGGTTACCGATCACCTGGGCGGGGTCGATCCCGGGGGAGGCGAGGAGGCCGTCCTCCTCGATCTGCGCGATCGCCGCATCCCGAGCGAAGATCTCGGAGCAGACCCCGTAGCAGTACTGCCGCTTCTCGAGATTCCGCTCGAGGTGGGCGAAGTTCGCGATGATCTCGGGGTGGTCGACCGCGACCCCGGCGACGATGAGCGCGTAGGTCTCGAACGCGACCTGCGCACTCTTGTCCTTGACGTTCACCTCGTCGAAGACCCGCTCCGCTGCGACCTGTTCGAGGAGCCAATCGGTCCCGAGATCGATGGCCCGCGCGATCGCGGCACTTCGCTGCATCCCCTCGGTGGGAGCGACCTGCTTCACCCCGGGCGCGGTCGGCCCGATCGCAGTTGGGTCGTGTCGATAGAGCTCCGGTGGTGCGATCGAGAACTCCCGCGCTCCGGGCGGGAGCCACTCGAGGACCAGGCTCGACCCCCCTCCTGCATCGAAATGCTCGATCGTGAAGGGGTGCTCCCCTCGCGGGAGCGCGATCTCTCCTTCGAGTCCGGTCGCCCCGTGGGTGCCGTCGTGATCCACCACCAGTGTCGCCCCGATGCGCAGCCGCGAACCGTCGTCGGAAACGAGTCGAAAATGGAACACCGCGGAGCGCGGGACCCGGAGGAACCCGCTCACCCGGCAGAAGAACCGCGGCTCGACCGGCTGGAACGATCCCGAGTCGAGACTCAGGTCGATGCGCTCGATCACTCGGACGACGTTCGGCAGCGCCTCCGGATCGATCCGGGGGATCGCCACAAGACTCTCTCCGAGCTGGAACATCTCGAGGATCGCCCCGGGCGAGAGACCCTCCTGGTCCGGCCCAGCGGAGAGCAGGAGGGGGGAAACGAGGAGGAGTGCGAGGCGGCGGCGCAATGGTTCTCCCTCTCCGCGATTCGAAGTGCGAATCGACAGTATCGATGCTCCGGGTCTCGATTGCCGTTCCGGGCCCGCTCCTGTCTCCCACTCCTCTCGAGCAGCGGGGCCCAACGCCCCCCGCCCGCTGGCGGCCATCCGAATCCGCATCACAACTCGTAAGCCACAAACAACTTACGCCGAGGGGTGCGGATGAGTGGTAGGATGGGACTACCTCTCGCACACCCCCCCGCGAACCGGATCGCACCATCGAGCAGCGGCGCCCGTCGCAATCGCGATCCTCCATTGGAGTGAGAACCATGATCGACCCGTGCATCCTGCGCGGCGCCCTGGCCGCCGCGCTCATCGGTTTGCTTGGAACTTCCGCCGCATCCGCCCAGGTGAACGACCTCTATCAGCTTCGCATCGAGAGCGCGTCCGTCCCGCTCGGGGGAACGGTCGCCCTCAGCGTAACCCTCGACAGCGCCGGCGGGAACATCGAGGGCTGGTCCTTTGGTGTCTGCCACGACCAGACTCGGCTCACGGGGACCACCATCGCGCCGGGGTCCACTACCCTGACCGTGAAGAATGGCTCCCCGGCCGACTTCGCAATGGTCAACGAGTACGCCACCGGCTGGACCGCCGGCGTGGTGATCTGCCTGACCGGCTGCGCAGTCCTCCCCCCCGGGATGGGTTACGAGCTCTACGTCGCGAACTACCAGGAGATCGGAGGGGACCCGAACTTCACCGACGTGTGTTTCTGCGACTCCCTGGGGTCTCCCCCCGTGTACAGCATCGTCGTCGTCGGCGCTCAGTCGATGACCCCGGAGACGCACTGCGGCACCGTCGAATCGGTCGATTCGTTTCCGTACCGCTTCCGGGCGGCCGATGCGATCGGAACCTACTCCCCCCTCGATGGTGTCGGCTCGGTGGTCGCCGATCTCTTTGTCAGAGAGAACGACCTCGTAGCCGCGGCGCAGAACACCGAGGCTTTCGCGATGGGAGTCTCCCACGATCCGACCCTGCTCATCCCGACCGGTGTGACGACGACCGGTCCGGTCGCCTCCCTCGGAGGTGGTTCGGGACCCGACTTCTTCGGCCCGAACCTGATGGCGAGCGGGGTCACCGTCGGCGTGGTCTATTCGTTCCTCTCCACGCAGACCGTCCAATTCGCGAACGAGAGTGCGGTCGCGCGGATCCACTACGACACCGTCGCCTCCAACTTGGCCGGAAACGATATCGGCACCACGACCCCGCTCCAGTGGAGCGACCTGCTCGGCGCACCCCCGGTGCGTAACGTGATGGTCGTATCGGGAACTAGCCTCGGCGTCGAACTCGTCGGCGGCAGCATCGAGCTGATCGCCACGGTCGCGACCCCGTTCAAGCGCGGAGACTGCAATGGGGACAGTGCGCTGAATCTCGCGGACGGGATCTGGCTCCTGAATTACTTGTTCCTCAATGGACCGTCCCGCGAGTGCATCTCCGCCTGCGACACCGACGACAACGACGACCTAGGAATCCTGGACGCCGTGCTGCTGATCCAACACTGGATCATCGGCGGCCCGCCACCGGCCGCGCCCTACCCAGGCTGCGGCATCGACACGAACGCGATCTGCCCGGTCTACCCGGGTTGCCCGTAGCGAGACCAAGGACCGCGAGCGAGAGGGGCCTGCGAGCCAGGCCCCTAGCAAATCCCCCCAGCCCCCCTAGCAACGCCTCCACGTGACGACCGTGAGGTCGTCTGGCTTTCCGCCTGACTTCATCCGCTCCCGGCAGCGTGCGACCAATTCGGTCATCGCCGCCGGGAGCGGTCCTTTTCGGAGGATTTCGCCGATGGCTACCGGGTCGAGATTGTCGAAGAGGCCGTCGGAGGCGAGCAGGACCGTGTCGCGGCGCGCGATCGGGTGGATGGGGCCGATATCGATCCGCATCCCACGCGATCCGACGATGTTCGAGACGACGTGCCGTTCTTCGTGGACCCGTGCGTCCTTCTCGCTGAGCATCCCCGACTCGACCGCATACCCGGTCGGGGAGTGCATGATCGTCTGAAGCTTGAGCTTGCCGCGTCCCCCGATCTGGATCACCGCCGAGTCACCGACGTGGTAGGTCCGCAGCGTCTCGCTAACAATCTCGACGACGACCAGGGTGGTCGCCGCTCCGGTGCCGAGGGCGAGGATCTCTCGATTCCCCGCCTCGAACCCGTCGAGTATCCCATCGCGGAGTTCGCGGTCCCCTTCGACCGCCGCCCGGATCGCCTGTGCGAGTTGTTCGAGCGCGATCCGAGACGCTGCGCCCCCTCCGGAGTGTCCGCCGAGACCATCCGCGACCGCGAGGACCGTTCGGTCGGCATCGACGGACAGCACGAGGAGACAGTCCTCGTTCTCGCTCCCCTTGTCGGGTTCGCGCAGGGTCTCGAACGCGACGACCCCGCACCCCACCGCGATCACATCTCGGGCGCTCGCCTCGCCGACGACCCGCCGCTCGAACGGGATCACGGAGCTCTCGGTCATCCGCGGAGCTCCTTCCCACACCAGGCGCAGTGGTCCCAGAACTCCCGCGCGACCCCGTGCTCACAGCGGGAACATCGCTTCCCACGCTGTTTCAGCAGCCAGGTCCGCTGCACCTTCCACTTGCACCACGGGCAGTAGCGGCTGAACGCGAAGAGGACCTTGCGGTCGCACGATGGGTTGCGGCAGCGCGCAGTGTACTCTCGATCGGAATACTCGCGCTCGGACGCCGGCCCGATCGCCGGACCGAAACACCAGGCACAGAACTTCCAGTCGAGCTTGACCCCACGCTCGCACCGCGGGCAGCGGGCGGGCAAGCGTGTGTCGACGCGGAGTTTCTTCAGTTCGCGATCGCACCAGGGGCAAAAGTGCATCGACTCGTGGATCGGCCCGTCGCAGCCGGGACAGGGACGAAGTGGGCGGAGTCCTTTGTAGGCGCGAGCGAATTCGCGGAATCTCGCGGTCTTCCAGCGGTTGCTCGGCTGCGTCCGGCGGGGGCGTCGCCTCACCGGACGCAGCGCCTTGGAACGAACCCGACGCCAGCTGAGGCGGAGCTGCTCCGCATCGCGGAACCGCTTCCTGTCGTCGAGCTTGAGAGCGCGCTCGAGCAGATGGATGAGTTCGGGGTGAACCCTTGTCCGGAGCCGTGAGGCGCCGTCGGCGGGCCAGTCGAACGGCCAGATCGGCAACAGGCCGGTGAGCATCTGCCAGAACACCAGACCGAGGGAGAAGACATCGCTTCGCGGCGAGGGACGTCCGAGTGCCTGGTCGGGGGCGACGTACCCGACCGTGCCGGAACCGGACCCCGACAGGGTGTGCTGCGCGAATCGAGCGATCCCGAAGTCGGCGAGACGGATCTGGCCACCGGCGAACAGGATGAAATTCTCGGGTTTGACGTCGCAGTGGATCACGCCCTGTCGATGGGCGTACGCGAGCGCCTCGATCATCGGGTCGAAGAGTTCCAGCGCGTCCCTGAGCGCCATCCGCTTCTCGAGCCGATCTCCCAAGGTCGACGAACCGAGAGGAGAGACGATCACGAAGTGGCCATCGATCTGACCCGCGGTCTTGATCGGAAGGATGTTCGGGTGGTCGAGGCTCGCAGTGACCCGCACCTCCTTGCGAAAGTCGCGGAACACGCCGGCCGTGACCAGATGGGCATGTGGGATCTTCAGTGCGACGCGAATCCCCTCGACCGTGTCGTACGCGCGATACACGGTCGCGAATCCGCCGCGAGCGAGCCGCTGTTCGACCCGGTACTGGCCGAGTCTCTGGCGGATGCGGATCGGTCGTGATGTCCCGGGCCCTGGCATGATCTCCCCTCGATCGAGCCGAAGAGTCTATCGGGGAGCGGAGGAACTCGGGTAGGGGTCCCCCCCGAGAATCAGCGTGTCGGCGATCCACCGTCCGGGTACCATCCGCGGACACCGCGAAATGACGAGAGGTTGGGGGAATGATCGCACCGAGGCTCATCACCATCGTTCTGCTCGCACTCCCCGTCCTGACGAGCGGCTGCAGTCTCACCGGCGGTTCCGCGTGGAACGGGGTCCACATCTCCGGTGCCGCCGGGTACATGGAGACCGAACTCGACGGAAGCCTCGACACCACGATCGAGCGAACCCCGGGGATCCCCGTCACGACGGGCTTCGATTTCGAGGGCAACGGCGGGCAGAAAGGCAAGGAGTCGACCGTCTACCTCGCCGGCGCGGTGGGGCTCGCTCCGCTCGAGCTCAGAGTGAGTGGCTTCCAGTACCAGCAGAACTCCACCGGCACGTTCACGGGCGAGTTCCTCGACACCACGTTCACCGGCATGGTCGAATCTGAGTTCGATATCGGTGCGTATCAGGCCACTCTCGGATTCGACATTCTGAATCTCGAACGATTCCGGGTGGGGATCCTCGCCGGGGCGACGATCCTGGATCTCGATCTCGGCCTGTCCGATGTCACGTTTCCCGGGACCGAAGAATCGGTCGACGAGATACTCCCGATCCCCGTCGTCGGGGTGCGGGCCGATATCAAGATCACGGGATTCCTCCGCGTCGGAGCGACCGGGACGTTCTTTCCCCTCGAGGATATCGAAGACTTCGACGTCCGCTTCATGGACCTGGAAGGTGGGATTTATCTCGAACCCGTCTCCTACCTCGAGATCTTCGCGATCTATCGATCGATCTCGCTCGAGGGGGAGGGTGAGATCGACAACGTCATCGCCGATTTCGACATCGAACTCAGTGGGCCGGTCTTCGGGGTGGCGGTGACTTTCTAGGCGAAGGCGTGGAGCAGAGGGAGAAGTCGCGACCGAGCGAGCTCGGCTCCTACGTCACCAGCACGCCCGCCGGGTCCGGTTGCTCCCATGCGGCAGCGGCGATCGACGCGAGCTTCGGCTCGGCCATCGCCCAGAGTCGGGGCCGGATCTCGGCCAGCTGCGCCAGGAACTCGGCCGGCTGCGAATTTCGAGGGAACGCGACCTCCCGGTGGCGCTGCGCTGCGAGAGATGCGACCGAGACGACCCACTCGTCGGGGCGCGCCACCTTCTGCGGATCCTCGCACGCCTCGACGACTCGGCCGATCCAAGCCGGCAACCCCCACTGCCGCACGATCGCACCTCCGAGTTCGGCGTGGTCGAAGCCGAACAGATCACGCTCCGCCTCTGCCCAACGGCATCGCGTCGCGAGCACCTGTTCCCGCACCGCGAAATGATCGAGGCGTGGGCTCGCCACCGCGGCGAGGATCCCGACCATGTGCAGAATTCCGGCGATCCCAGGATCACTGTTCCGCGGCAGACCGATCGCGGCTCCGATCTCGCGCGAGGCGAATCCCGTGGCGAGGGAGAGCGACCAGCAATCGCGCGACACCAGGTCCTCCCGCTTCAGGAGAACCTCCGAGACCGAGGCACCGAGGCAGATCGAGCCGAGATCGCGAAGGCCGAGCAGGGCGCACGCGTCGGAGACGGTGCTGACCGACTTCTTCAACCCGTAGTAGGCGGAGTTCACGACTTTGAGTACCGAGCTCGAGAGCCCCGGGTCGGTCTCGACGACCCTCGCGATCTGCTTCACCGTCGCTTCGGAATCGCCGAGGAGCTCGAGGACCTGGTGGGTGGCCGCCCGGAAGACGGGCACACGGACTCCCTGCATCCGCGGATCGGCGAGGCGGATCGCTTCGGAGATGGCGCGGAGGGGACGCGGCCCGGAGATCGCAGCGACCTCGGGAGGTGCGGCGGTAGCGGCCGGGGCAGGAACGGGAGCGGCTCGGAAACGTCCGGCGTCCTCGAGCACCTGCCGGACCCGTTCCCGAACGAGCTGGGGTCGCACCGGCTTGAGCAACAGGTCGGCGACCCCGAGCTGACGCGATTTTTCGACCTGAGCCTCATCCGCGATCGAAGTGATCAGCATCACGGGGATGTCGGTGGCACCGAGGTCATTTCTCAGCCGACGGATGAGGTCGAAGCCGGAGAGCCCCGGGAAGGAGATCTCGCTGATCACGAGGTCGAACCCACCGCGCGAGAGCTCAGCGAGCGCTTCGCGGACGTCAGCTGCGGTGCGGATCTGGTATTGATCGGGGTGGAGGGTTCGCTCGAGGGTCCGCAGGAAGATGCGGTTCCCATCGACGAGGAGAATCCGCGGCGAGTCGGCTCTGGCGCCGCGCGGGCCCGGCATAGGACTCCTCCTCCCGAAATGGAATTCCCCTGGCTCCGCACGTCATCCAAGAGTCGCATCCGGAGCCGACATCGCCGATCCGCCCACTCTCCCGATCACGCTAAGTGACAACGCCTGCGTAGCTTGTGGGAGCATCCCGCGATCACCGGAGCCCGATCCGAAGTGCGAGATCGGAGACGAATCGCCGCCCAGGATCGAGGAGTACGAGGGTATCGCGAAAGGCCGGGAGCGAAGGAGTCATCGCCTCGAAGCGCTCCGCGGTGATCCCCGCATCCTTCGCCAAGTAGATCGTGCCACCGCGGTCCGCCACCTCGGCATCGATCTCGTCGAGCAGTGCGTCGAGACCCGGGCGACGGGGGGAAGTCGAGGGCGAGGGTGAGACCCGGGCGTGGGAAAGAGATTCCCCCCCGTCCTTCGCCGAGGCCCTTCAGCACAGCGAGAGTCGGCGGATGATTTCGGTCGCGCAGTCGATCGAGAATCGAGCGCACCCCCGCCGCAGACTCTTCGGATGGGAGCACGCACTGGTGCTGGCGAAACCCCCGACGCCCGTAGAAACGGTTCCATTCGCGCACCCGATCGAGGGGGAAGAAGAACTGGTGCCACGGTTCGATCTTCGTCTCTCCCGATCGACGGGTCGCCCAGCTGAACCGCTTGCCATTCAGCAGACGCACGCCGCCACGCCAGAGCAGCCCGTCTCCCAGAAAGGGAAACGGTGCCGAGCGAGTCGGCGGGACGTCGAACGGGTGGCCGCGCGCGCTCGGGGGGAGATCCGAGAGTTCGGCGTGGTCTCCCCCGATCACGATGCCGCGGCCGAATCCAGCCCCACTCGCGAACGCATCGATCCAGGCGACGGTGTAGCGCCAGCGCTCCTCTGCCCACAAGAGGAGCTCGACCGATTCGTCGAGGTCCCGAGCTGTCCGGGCCTCGCTGCGCATCCAACTCGAAGGAACGGGAACGAGCGAGAGTTCGATCTCCTCGATCAGGCCGGTCAGACCCATCCCCCCGATGGTGAGCTCGAGCAGAGCAGCGGCGCTCGAGTCCCCCACGTCTAGGGTACGTCGTACTCCGTCCGCAGTGCGCAGGACGACGGTGCGCACGTGATGGCCGATCGACCCGTCGCGGTGGTGGTTCTTGCCGTGAATGTCCGCCGCGATCGCTCCACCGAGCGTGACCGCACCGGTGCCGGGGAGCACCGGGAGGAAGAGCCCATGCTCGAGCGCAGCTTCACTGGCACGGGCGACGGAGACCCCGGCGACGGCGCGTAGGGTGCCCGCGGCGGCATCGATCTGAACTTCGTGCGCGGGAGGGACCTGCAGAACGACCCCCGCCGAGGAGAGCGCCGCGTCCCCGTAGGAACGACCGGCCCCGCGCGCGATCACGCTCGGGGCTTCGGGGTCGGCGAGGAGGGATGCGACGAGCGAGGGGTCGGCGCCGATGACCTGGCAGTTCGTGCGTGGGTATCTCCCCCACCCGGTGAGACTCTTCCGGTGCAGCTCGGGGGACCATGGCCCGACGGAAGAGCTCGATGGGACCACCGCTACTCGACGAACTCCGGGTCGGGGCCATCGGGGACGATCCCCGCCTCGACTCCGCGCCGGAGGAAGCGACGCACCGCCTCACGACCGTCGTCGCCGTAGTCGAGGGTGCGGGCGTTGACGTACATCCCGACGAACTGGTCGGTCTGACTGCGGTCGAGACCGCGACCGTAGCCCTCTGCGTAGTCGAGCGCCTCCTCGCGGTGATCGAGAGCGTACGCGATGCTCGCGCGCAAGATCTGCGAGACCTCACGCATCCGCTCCGGTCCGAGGTCGCGACGGATCGCGTTTCCGCCGAGCGGGAGCGGCAACCCGTCCTCTTCTTCCGCCCACCACTCCCCGAGATCTAGGATGCGGTGCAGCCCATCATCCGAGTAGGTGAGCTGGCCCTCGTGGATCACGACGCCCGCGTCGACCTGCCCATCTCTCACACGATCGATGATCTCGTCGAAGGGGACGACGGTGGTCCGCACTCCGGGGCTCCAAAGACGGAGCGCGAGAGCGGCGCTCGTCCATTCCCCCGGGATCGCGACGGTGCGCCCTTCGAGCGACTCTCGATCCCCCGGCTCCCGGGCGACCACCACCGGTCCGTACCCCTCTCCCATACTCGCCCCGTGCGCGAGAAGTGCGTACCGTTCGCGAAGATGAGCGAAGCCGTGGATGGAGAGCGCCGTGACTTCGTAGCGCCCCTCGACCGCGCGGCGGTTCAAGGTCTCGATGTCGGCGAGCACGTGCTCGAACCGGTACGAGCCCGCGTCGACCCGCCCTTCCCCGATCGCATAGTGCATGAACGCGTCATCGGAATCGGGGCTGTGGGCGATGGTGATGGAAGTGGTCGTCGGGGAAGCGTCAGGCATACTCTCTCCTAGATGATCGAGGAGCGAGCACGATAGCGTGAGGATGCGAAACCGACCAGCCCAGGACCGGTCGAGGCCGGCACTCTAGACTGGTTTTCGTAGCACGAAGGTGAGCGTGGCGCCGGCATCCGGAAAGCGTCGGGCGAGCCAGCGCCCCCCCAGACGGAGGAGGCGGTTCTTCTTCTCGGCGTGGCCCGGGGTGGAGAGGTGGTCGTAGGTCTCGAGGTGGAGGAGTTCGTAGTCGGGGAGCCAGACGCGGCGAACCTTCTCGACATCGAGGCCGCGGTCCGGGTCGACTTCTCGCCCCGCGGTCGGGGAGTGGAAGTCGATCCACTGGACGAGCTCCTCACGGCTGGGCGCGGTCGTCACGGTCCCGGCGTCCACCAGTTTCTTGGCGACCTGGTCGAGGATCTCCTCCGTCTCCCGAGCCTTTTCGGCGACCCCACGCCCGCGCGCCTCGAGGAGCGCGCCGCGCAGCTTCGACCGCAGCCCGAACGCCCGCGCGAGCCGGTCGATGCGCAGCGCCTTCGCGACCGCGATCGCGCTGCCGATCGGATCACCGAACAGTTCGATCATCCGGGACCAGCGTCGGAGGCCGCGCTCGCGGTAATGGCGTAGATTCGGTTCGTGTCCGATGACGAGCAGCCCCCCCGGTCTCAGGATCCGATCGATCTGAGAGAAGAGGCGACGCAGGTCGGGGACGTGATGCACGACCGAGTTGCCGGTGACCACATCGAAACTCTTCGACGGGAACGGGTAGCTCACTCCGTCGACCGGCTCGTAGCGGAGGCGACAGGGGACCACTTCCGATTGCAGTCGCTCGCGCGCGATCGCGAGCATCGAGATCGAGAGATCGCTCAGCACGTACTCGTCCTCGGCTCGGAGGTAGGGGCCGACCGTCCTCGGCACGAAACCGGTGCCGGTGCCGATGTCGAGGTAATTCCGCGCTCGTCCCGGCCCCGAGAGCCACGTCTCGGCGATCGCGCGCCAGCGGGCGGCCTCGGCGACGAAGATCTCGTCGTGCTTCTCCTCGTACCGCACCCCTTCGAGGTCGTGGAAGATGCGGTTCACCTCGATGATGAGGCGCTCGGACGAGATCTTCTTGGTCGCGGTGGAGGGCGGGCGCGGCGTGGTCATGGTCACCTCGCCATCTCGGAGTGCGGGGTGTCCACTAGGACTTCGACCGGTACGAGCGGATCGGTCTCGGCGGCGAAGGCGACCGGGTCGTCGCGGTAGACGGCGATCGTCTGGCGCGCGGCACGCTGCCACGAGTACGCCGGGTCGGCGACGCGCCGGTGGCCGCGGATGCGCAGCTCCTCACGCCACGCTTCGTCCTCCTCGAGTCGACGCATCCCCGCCGCCAGCGCTTCCGGGTCCTCGGGATCGACGAGCGCGGCGGCGTCCCCCACCACCTCCGGACACGATGTGCGGTCGCTGACGAGCATCGGAAGCCCACACGCCATCGCTTCGAGCGGCGGGAGCCCGAAGCCCTCGTAGAGGGACGGGTAGATCCCCCACCGTGCAGCGGTGAGGAGGGCCGCGAGTTCATCGGGGTAACGGACCGAGGCGGATCGCACTGCCAGGTCGAGCCCGAGGGCTGTGACGACCGCTCGAGCCTCCGCCGGGAGCGACTTCGGGCCGGTGAGGAGGAGGGTCGGCCGCGACTTGGGGTCGGGGAATGCGGCGGAAAACGCCCGCAGGCACGCCGGGATGTTCTTCCGCGGGGTGATCGTCCCGACCGGGTAGATCGCGAACGCGCCTTCGATGCCGAGCTTCCGTCGCACCTTCTGCTGCACGCTCGCCGCAGCGGGAGAGAAGCGGGGATCCACGCCGTGCGGAACCACCCAGACCCGCTCCGGATCGACATCGCACGCCGAGACCAGGTCCTCTTTCGAGCGATGGGCGAGGGCGATCACTCGATCCGCACGGCGGAGCGAGTGGCGCAGCAAGGTGCGATAGCCGTAATCGTTGCCACGTGGGTCGTCGTAGAGATCGGGACGACGGAGGTACGCGACATCGTGGACGGTGAGGACGGTGGGGACTCCCGAGCGGGCGCGCGGCAGCGAGAAGTGCGTGCCGTGGACGACGTCGACCGGTCCGGTGGTGCGCTCGACCTTCGGCCACCCGAAGTGATTCTCGAGGAAATCGAGCATGCGACGGGATCCGCGCATCGGGACCGCGCGGACCCGATCCGGGAGATCCGGGCGAAACTCCGCAGTGCGCCCGCGCAGCAGCATCTGGACCTCGAGACGGGGCTCCACCGCGACGAGGGCCGGAATCAGGTTCTCGAGATAGCTGCGGACCCCGCCGGGAATCGCCCAGTGGGACCCGTCGATCGCGAGGCGCATCGGTTCTCCTTCTCCGGCCACACCGTGTCTTTCTCTTCGGCAGGATCGGGGGTCGGCTCCAGTGGGAAGAAGAGGACTCCCATGTCCCGGGTTTCGGGGCGGGAAACGCCACGAGCCAAGGTTTACACCGGGGCCCGCGCTCCTATACTCCCCGACGGTCGAGCACCGCCCCCTCGGACGGCCCCCCAGAGAATCACGCTCGCGGCGGGACTCCGGCCAGGCAGAAGAATTGAGGACCGCGATGGCTGATCCAGCGAATCGAGTGAGTTCGAACGTCCCCGGAAAGTGGTACGTCGATGTCGAGTGCATCGACTGCGATCTGTGCAGGACCACCGCTCCCGAGAACTTCAAAGCGAACGAGGACGAGGGCTATTCCTTCGTCTACAAGCAACCGACCTCCGCAGAGGAGGAGGAGCTCTGCCGGCAAGCGCTGGAAGAGTGTCCGGTGGAGGCGATCGGGAGCGACGGATAGGGCGTGTCAGGGGACTGGCTCGCCGGAGGTGTAGCTGTCCCAGCTTCTCTGGCGTCTCTCCGACAGTTCAGCCGGACCGCGCCCCTGCAACCTCCCGCGCTGCCAAGAGGCATCGACGGATCACCTGCGTCGCGGCCGGGATCTTTCCGCCGAACAGCGTCCAGATCACTTCCTCGGGGCGCACCATCTCCTGCCCTTGAAGCACGAGCCGCAGCGCGAGGATTCGTTCCTCCTCGATGACCGTGAGCCACTCCGCGGCGTCCTCGGGAAGCGCATCGATGAACGAGACTTCATCGATCCCCGGTGCGAGATCGACGGTTTTCATCCTCCCGTTCTTGTCGGTGCGCTCGAACGGGACGTTCTCCGCGCGAATTCGTTCGAGGGCGTCTTCCGGAAGCGCGGCGACATCCTCTGCCGGGAGTAGGACGAGCGAGTCCGAGCGCATCGCGAATCGCGACAGCTTGAGCCCCCCCTCCCCCACCGCTTGCCCACCCGCGAGTCGGATCCCCTCGGGGAGGACGCGGTTCACGCGTTCGGCGATCTCGGCGGGGTCGTGCTGATTGCGCAGCCACAGTTCGAGGGGCTCGGCGAGTCCCGCAAGGCCGAGGCGCAGCGGCGGTCCGTAACTGATGCGCGGGTTCGGGTGGAAGCCACGGGTGTAGGAGACCGTGAGCCCCGCCCGTCGAATCGCGCGGGGGAACATCCGGACGAGGTCCAGGTGCGAGGTGAATCGACCGATCCCGAGCTTGGAGTAGGTGAAGCGGTACGCGTACGCCTGTTCGTCCACGGCGTGTCGCGGGGGGAGCGGCTTCTTCCCGCGTTTGACTTCACGGCGCCCCGCTGCGAGCTCGCGCACCTCGTCGAAAGTCTGTTCGGTCACCCGACTCCTACCCTCGACGCGGTGCGCATCGAGGGTGGTGAGGAATTCGACCCGATCTTCGCGCATACGAGTCATGTCGCACACGATCCCGCAGTGATAGCAGACGAGCGGCTTCGTCTGCTCAAGGGCATCTTCCAGGTTCGAGGGGTGCACGATCTGCGTCGCGGGTTTCCCGCACGGCAGGCTGACCCGATCCTTGAGCGCCCGACGGTATTCCTTCTGGAGGAACTTCGGCTCAACGCCGCAATCGATGTGGTCCCAGGGGAGGCGAGCGTCGATCGGGATGGTACGCAGGTAGGGGGTTCGGTCGATCTCGAGTTCTTCGATCGCCTCGAGCCAGAGGTCGAAGCGCAGTCGGTCGGACCAACCATCGAAGCGGCACCCCTTCCGCCACGCGGTCTCGATCAAGTCGGCGAGCGGTCGGTCCCCCCGACCGAGGACTCCCTCGAGGTGCGAACCTCGCGGATCGTGCCAACGCAGCTCCAGCCCCTGCACGCGGGTCGCATCGCGCAGCACCCGATGCTTGCGCTCGATCTCGGGAATGTCGTCCTGCGCCGCCCATTGAAAAGGAGTGAACGGCTTCGGGACGTGGCTCGAGACGGAGACGGTGACCTTGGCGCGTCCTCCCGAAATGTATTCCTTCGCGATCGCGAGCATCCGTTTTCCGGTCTCGGCGATCCCCAGCACGTCTTCTTCGTCCTCGCTCGGCAGCCCGATCATGAAGTAGAGCTTCATCCGCTTCCAACCGCGCGAGAAGATGCGATGCGCGCTCTTCGCGATGTCCTCCTCGGTGATGTTCTTGTTCACGACATCGCGCATCCGCTGCGTCCCCGCCTCGGGGGCGAAGGTCAAAGAGGTGCTCCGCACCGAGCCGATCTCGTCGAGCATCTCCTCGGACACCCCATACGCTCGCAGTGACGAGACACTGAGGGAGACGTTTGCGTCCTTGAGTTTCGGCATCACGCTCTTGACGAGCGGCTCGATCGCGGAGTAGTCCGCGGTCGACAGACTCGTCAGCGACACCTCGTCGAATCCACCGCAGCGGATCGACTTCTCGACGACTTCTTCGATCTCCTCGGGGGGGCGTTCCCGCACGGGGCGGTAGATCATCCCCGCCTGACAGAACCGGCACCCCTCGGTGCAACCCCGCGCGATCTCGATCGACACGCGGTCGAAGACGATCTCGGTGTTCGCGACCGGGAACTCGGCGGGGAACGGGTATTCGGCGAGGTCGGCGACGTGGGCGCGAGTGACCACTTCGGGGACCCGCGGGTCGAGCGGTGCACTGACCACCGTCAGGCCGGTGCGCTGGTCGAATTCGGTCGAGTAGAGGCTGGGTACGTAGATTCCAGGGAGTGAGCTGATCGCGATCAGCCGCTCGCGGCGCGAGAACCCGGCTTCGCGCAGCTCCCGCCAGCGGCGCACGGTATCGACGAAGAACCCCTCGCCGTCACCGATCAGGTAGGCGTCGATGAACGGCGCCATCGGCTCCGGCTGGAACGCGCCCGGGCCTCCCGCCATCACCAGCGGATCCTCTTCGGACCGATCTGCGCTGCGCAGCGGGATCCCGCCGAGGTCGAGCATCGTGAGGACGTTGGTAAAGGTCAGCTCGTACTGGAGCGAGAACCCGACGCAGTCGAACTCGCAGAGTGGGATCCAACTCTCGAGGGAGACGAGGGGGAGGTCGCGGCGGCGCAGCTCGCGTTCGAGGTCGACCCACGGCGCGTAGACCCGCTCGGCCCGGACTCCATCGAGGCCGTTCAGGTGCGAATAGAGGATCCGGTAGCCGAGATGGGACATCCCGATCTCGTACGCATCAGGGAATGCGAGCGCGATCGACAGGTCGACCTCGGTCTTCTTTACGGAGTGCTGCTCCCCCCCGGTGTACCGCCCCGGTTTCTCGAGTCGATGGAGGAACGAAGCGTAGGGATGACCGGCAAGGGTGGTGCCATCGGGCAGACGCGGAACGTCGTGACCGGGAGCTTCTCTCGGTTCGGCTCCGCTCTCGAAGCCGACCTTTCCCATCTCATCCCAGAGGTTGCTTCCCCCGGTATCCGTCATCGGTCAGGTCCTTCCCCAGTGCTGCGAGCGTTCGTCCGCGGATCGTAGCACGGGGGGAGAGTGGATCCGTACGAGAGCTCGGTCGTGAGCGCGCACGATCATCCCTCGATGGTCTTCTTCTCTGCGTCTCGGCTAGCTAGGGAAGCGAAAACGTCCGATTGAAATACCCGCGCTCCCCATCGAGGAACGTGACCCCGACCCAGAGATCTCCGCCCCCCCCCGCAGGCCGAGCGAAGGGGAGTTCATAGAGTCGGCCCTCCCCGGCGGCGAGAATCTCCGCGGTGTAGGTGCGCTCTCCTCGATCGTCGGGGCCCGCCTGGAGGTAGAGGTGGAAGCGGACCGGAACCGCTTCGCGATTGCTGATACGAACGGTCACCGCGCCAGCATCGACGTCGGCGAGAGCGACGACGACTCGAGCGGACTCGAGGGGAATCGGTCTCTGGAAGGGGACCTGGGCGGAGCGTCCGTCGGGACGGCGGATCGTCAAGGTGCCGTGGGTCCACTCGGTCCCCTCGATCCCTGCGCTGGGGGGGACTTCGATCGCGACATCCCAGGTGGCGCGTTTCCCCGCATCGATCGCGCTCGGCGTGAGCGCACCGCGCAGTTCATAGCCAGGGGGAAGCTCGAGGGAGGGCTCGAGCGTCGCGCGCCCGCCGAGGTGGTTGTCGACGGTGACGCGAAATCCGTCATCTGCGGCGGAGATCGCGAGGGATCGAACGGTCCGTTCGAGGGGGAGATCGATCCCTTCGATGAGGAGGAACCGACCGCGGAGCTCGATCGTCACGACGCCGTTCTCGACCGGCGGGATCTCCAATCGGTGTCCAGTGGCATCGAAGACGCGCGGATCACCTTCCGCGTGAAGGGTGATCGATCGCGCGAGGAACGCTCTCCCGTCGGCGATGAGAACCACTGCACCCCGCCCTTCGCGCCGGTAGAGGAGGGCCTCCGCCCCCCCCAGCCAGCGCTCGCGGCCGAGGCACCGCGCTGAGCCGAGGTAGCCGCGACAGAAGCGCCAGACGAGCCAGGAAGCCTGAGGCGCGAATCCTTCCTCGGGGGTTCGACCTCGCCGAAAGAGACTCGCCATCGGATCGATCAGGTAGACCTCGCTCGCTCCTGCCGCATCGAGTCGGAGGAGAGTCGTCGCCCAGACCTCGGGATCGAGGCCGAGACGTACCCCATCGAGGCGGGCGGCGAATCGGCGCGGGAGGCTCGCATCGAAGCTTCTCCCGACGGTGAGGAGCTGAGGGACGTCGGAGAGGATTCCGGGGAGCTCTCCCGCGATCCCGAAGCGGAGATCGGGAGCACGGGTCGCTAGAGCCGCGACGACCGCGGGTACGTCGGGGGCGGACTCCAGGTACCACCGCGACACGTCCCTGAAGAGACCGGCGAGGGCGGGGAGGGCGGGCTCGAGATTCTCTGCGCCGAGCGCGATCCTCGCCGCCCGCTGCGACTCGGGAACCGATGCGAGATCCCGCGGCCAACCATCGATCAGATCTGTGACTGCGAGCAGGGCGGGGACCGGGGCGACCGGCCGAACCCACTCCTCGAGCGGCCACGAGACCTCCATGCCGTGTCGAGACCTCCCCCGCCCGACTGCGAAGGGAGGGTTTCCGAGTGCGAACGGCTCCTGCCGAAGGAGCGTCTCGTGGCCGCGCGCATCCCGCACGCGAACGACGAGCCAGCGAATCTCCGCTTCCTGCTCGATCGAACGATCTGCGCTCCGCCCGAGGAAGCGAGCACTGGGTCTGAGGTGGATCGGGTGCGGGTCGTCGACGAAACGCGCGAGTCGTTCCGCCGCGAGGATCTCCCCTTGCGAGTCGAGCACCGCGAGTTCGACCTCGTAATCCCCAGAGGGGAGCCCGACGCTGTACAGCTCGACCGGAGACTCGACTCCCTCGGGGTCGACCCTCCGCAACGGATCGCGCCAGCGCACGACCGCCCGCGGGGTGGCGGTGACACGAACATCATCGAACTCGAATCCCCCGGGTCGTCGCTCGCGCGGTGCATCGACTCGGATCTCGAGGCGCCAAGCGACGGTGCCCTCGGGAACGATCACCTCCGCTCGGTGACGGCTCCACGCCGACGGGGGTCCCCCACCCTCGAGAAGCGGGCGGAACTCCCTCCCGAAGATCGGTCGCCCCGTGTCCTCGTCGAGGGCGTCGCTGAACCGGACCCCGAATTCCCAACTTCCCCGGCCGAGGTCATCCCAGCGGACCGTGGCCTCGAGCACGAGGAGCTCTCCCGGTTCGACGGGCGGATGGGTCGGATCGGTCGGATCGAAGCCGGGCTCGGGGATCTGCCTCGAAATCAGAAGAGCGCTCCCGCCGCCGACCGGGATCCGGATCGCCCGACCGAGTCCCCCGGTGCCGCCTTCGATCAGTGACGCCTCCATCGCCCTGGGAAAATCGATGGATGAGTAGTCCTGGTCCCAACCGAACGCCGGGAGGGTCAGGCGGGAGATGGGGAGATCCCACCGCTCGACGTCGCAGAGGAAGAGGACGCGATCCCCGGTCGACTTCGGCTCGGTCAGGGCTTGCGGGGAAGCGAGGCCGATCGCAGCGGCGAAGATCGCGAGGGTGGCGAAGGTCATTCGGTCCGATCCAGGTAGCGCGGGGATGGGGTCGGCGCCGGGGGGGTGCCGTAGGCCTGGTTCACGCGACGTCCCCCTTCGATCTTGCGCAACTGGACCGCGGTCTCCTGTCGGGCCTCGTCGACCCGGCGCTGTTGTTCGGTCTCGAGGGAGATCAGTCCCTCGAGTGTCGTGTGGAGTAGGTCGAGTTCGTTCTGGACTTCGGCCCGCAGCGCACCCGGCAAGGTGTCCCGTTCGGATTGCCAGCACGCCTTGAGGGGTGCGATGCGCACATCGATCGCTTCGATGCGAGTGAGGGTCGACTCCTTGGCCCGGGCGAGGGCGAGGATCTCATCGGTCTGCGCGCCGAGGAGGATCTCGCTCTGCCGACGAGTGTGCAGTTCGAGTTCCGCGTACACCTCTCGCTGCTCCCTGAGACCATCGCGCATCGTCCGCGCTTCGGGGCACCAGTCCGACGTCATCATCGCGACCTCTCGTTTCTTCCGACCATCCGCACGTCGGCTTCGAGGAGACGGATCCGCGACCGAAGCTCCTGGCGAAGGTCGACCGGGACCACTCGTCCCACCTCGCTCGCGAGCGCCTCTGCCTTCCGCTCGCCCCTCCGGTAGAGCCCGAGCGCGACCTCGTGATCCCCGCGCTCTCGCGCGATCTCCCCGAGCATCAGGTAGCCGAAGGGAACTCGGACCGAACTCGGGTAGCGCTCGATCGCCCTCTGGTAGGCATCTTCGGCCAGCTGAGCGTCCCCCTCCATCCGCCAGGCGTCGCCCAGGGTGTAGAGCGCCTTCTCTGCGGTCTCGTCCCAGAGTCGCCGCTCCTCAAGAGGCGGATTGCCGCTCCGAAACGCATCCTCGTCCGCGAACAACGACTCGAGGTGCCTCCGGGCGGTTGCGGGATCCCCGAGGACCAGGCTGTGCTCCGCGGCGTGGTGCCTCGCGATCGCCGCCTCCGCGGTGCCCTCGGTCGGCAGGAGCCAGCTCGCCGCCTCGGCCCACGCATCCCGTGCGGCGCGAATCTCGCTCTCGGCGGGGGCTTCCAGTCCAGGGATGCGACGCTCGAGCACCTGTGCGCGGCGGAGAAGTGCAGTCCGCCGCAGCGAGCTGCTCGGTCTCAGGTCGTGGATCAGACGGTCGTAGACCTCGAGGGCGGGAGCATCTCGCCCGACTGCTTCGAGGGCCCCCGCTTTCTCGATCAACAGCGTCTCGAGCACCGGATAGGTCGCATCTTGGTCGAGGATCTTCGAGTCGGCGAGGATGATCACCTTCTGCATGTTCCCCGCCTCTCTCTCGATTCGGATGCTGAGGAGCAGCGCATCCCACGCGGGGCCATCATCCCTCTCACCACGGGAGAGGACCGGTGCGAACTCCTCGACCGAGTCTCTCGCCTCGTCGAGATCCCCTGCCGCCAGGAACGATCGAGATGCCTCGAGATGCAGTCGAGTCTGGGAGGGATCGAGCCGAGCGGCGGCGCGAAAGGCACGCCCCGCGGCGCGGTGGTGGGTGACCGAGTCTTCCCGCAGATCCTCCGGGGTGGCGGCAGCGAGCCCTCGCTCGGCCTCGGCCTCGGCGATGAGGAGCACGATCGAGCCACCCGAGAGGTGTCGGACCCGGACGAGGGTCGTCCGCGCGAGTTCGAGTGCACCCGCAGACTGCTGGGCCCCTACCCGCTCGAAGAGCACATCCCTCAGCGCGAGCCGCGCGCTCTCGAGCTCGAACGGGAGCCCCCCGGGGCGGAGGAAACGCGCCTCGATTTCAGCGAGACGTCTTGCCGCCTTGTGGTCGTCCAGCCAGCCGACCGGTTGCTGATCGAGGTCGAGCCTCAATCGCAGCACCTGGGCGACCTCCTCGGGTACCGCATCGTAGGCCGCGTCCTCCGCGAGAGGTGCGAGCGTGGCGGCGGCTGCGGCGCGCAGCTCATCGGCGGAGGCGAGGTCGTCCTCGCGCTCCTCGAGGACCACCAGCAGCGCTCCGATCTCCGCGCGCGAGAGCCCCGGGGGGGGCCCTTCGTCGAGCAATCCGAGAAGACGCGGTGCGATCCCGCCGATCCGGCCTTCCCCGAGTGCGATCCTCGATTCGAGGAAGTGGAGGTAGGCGAGGTCGCGTCGGGAGGTGAGCTCGGTGCGGAGCAATTCGAGGGTGCGATCGAGCCAGGGGCGACCCGCGTCGGAGAACTCCGCCCAGACCTTTCCACTCTCGAATCGCACCGCGGGGCGGTCGACCGCAACGGAGAACCGACCGTGTTCCGCAAGGCGACGCCAACTCTCGGCCTCGGGCGAGTACAGGACATGCTCGACCGGAGGGCGCGCGGCGTCGGCGGCGAGGAGCTCCTTCACCCGCTCGCGCGCGCCCTCGCCCCCATCGAGTCTCGCCCGACCCGCTCGCAGCAGCTCCCAATAGAAGCTCGCGCCGACCTGCTCCGGATGAACCGCGAGCTGGTCGAGCACATGGCCGAGCTCCGCGCGGTCATCGAGGAGCAGAGCGTTCACTCCGACCTTGAACAGCTGTCGGTCGCGTGGGGTGTGCGCTCCGAGGAGTGGGGCCGCGCTTCGCTGCCGCACGCGGGCCGCCGCGATTTGGGCCCGGGCGAGATCGAGGGTGACCCGACGACGGTGCCGCGCGGAAAGTGGCTGATCGAGTCGATCGGATTCGTCCGGTGGATCGAGCGCCGCGGTGAGGGATTCGATCGCCGCCCCGATGTTGGCGCTCCCCGCTCGGCTCGCCTCGACCGCGGCGAGCCGCTGCACCCCATCGATCCAGTGCCCGAGCCGGCGCGCGGCTCCCTGGGATGCCCCGGGACGTCGTTCCATCTCGATCGGTTCAGTGGCCCGAGCGAGGATGTCGATCAATCGGCCGTCCTGCGAGTGACCGGCGAGCTCCGCGAGCACTCGGATCCACTCGGCGTGGAGTTCGAACGAGGGGAGTTCCGTCCCGGGTGGAGAGAGAATCGCGTCAGCCCATCGCGCGGCGAGATCCGGCTCGTCGAGCAACACCGCCGAGGCGAGGATCTCCCCCGGTGCAGTGCGGTCCTGTGCGCGGAGCCAGGTCGCGATCCCGGGGGCCCGCAAGAGGTCGCGGGCGATCGCTGCGAAGTACTCCGGCCCTCCCTCCGAGATCGCGCGTTGCCGAAGGCTGCGGATCAGCTCCCCCGGGTCACGGAGCGGGACGTCGCGTTCGATCGCGGAGAGGAGGATCGCGACTTCCAATTCGAGCAGCTTCGGCTCCGGGTTGCCGCGGCTGCGTCGACCGAGCGCGTCGGTGACCGATTGGTAGCTCTCGGGAGTCCAATGGTGCAGATCGCGCCGGGCGAACCCGTTCAGGACGACGCGGGGGTCGGCGCTCTCGATCCGTGCGATGAGGAGCGCGATCTCCTCGGCGGGAATCTGGGGAGCCGCTCGGCCGAGACGGAAGGGATCATCGGGGTTGCGCCCCACCGTCTCCGCCGTTCCAGGCTGGGTCGAGGGGGAATCGCCGAGGGCCAGCCAGATCAGCGGTGCGAGCAGCACTACTGCGAGCCCGGCACCGATCCGCGGCAGGGGTCCGGAGGGAAATCGCATCCGATCAGCCTTCCTGCTCCTCGTCGAGGATCTCGCGGACCTCCTTGAGGCTGTGCCTCTTCTTGAGATCGGCGATTCGGGCGAGTCGGTGGAACACCTCCTCGCCGTAGAGGCGATGACCGGACTCGGTGCGCTCCTCCTCGGTGATCAATCCGAGCATCGTGTAGTTGTGGAGCGTCTGGCGGGAAATGCCCGTATGGGCCATCACCTCGCCGATCTTGAACAGTTTTCGAGGGATCTGTGGGGTGCCGCGGCGCGTTTCGGCGCGCTGGTCCCTGCGCTCCGCACCCCCGGCCATGACGACTCCACTCCCGTCCCGATCCAATCCCCGCCACCCTCCATGCGACTCTTTGTACTTTATGTTTTACAAAGCGTAAGGCAAGGGGAATCACCCGAGCATGGGGTGGGCGACTCCCTTCGCCCCGGGCCCGGGTGGTTCGGCGGGATGGGTCTACTGCTTGGCGCCCCTCGGGGGCACCGGATCGAACCCTCCCCGCGAGAAGGGGTTACACCTCAGGATCCGCCAGATGGTCAGGACGGACCCCCGCCAGAAGCCCCGGGCCTGGAACGCCTCCGCCGAGTACTGGCTGCAGCTGGGGTAGTACCGGCAGAGGGGGGGGAGCAAGGGGGAGATCGCCGCCTGGTACCCCTTGAGGAGGAACAGGACGGGGCGAACCGGCCACGGGGCCAGGCGTGCCTCGATCCGGGGGGACCGACGCCAAGGTCGATCACTCGACTTCACGACCCCTTCTTCCTGGGGCGCCACTCCCCGATCAGCCGAAGAAACTGTCCGCGGAGTTCATCGAACGACAGTCGATCGGCCCCGGGCTGAGGGATCGCGACGACATCGAGGGCAGCGGGGAACACCTCGAGGTGGCGGCGGAAGATCTCACGGAGACGCCGCTTCACTCGGTTCCGAACGACGGCGCCCCCCACCTTGCGCGAAACCGCGAGACCGAGTCGGGGGTGACCGCGGTCGTTCTCGGCGAGGACGATCCGGAGCTGCGGCGTGCTGCGCCGGACGCCGTTTCGAAAAACGTGCTCGAATTCACGTTTGCGCCGCAGCCGAGCCGTCGGGGGGAATCGCTCCCCGACCGGCGCCGGTGCGGCGCTCAGGAGGAAGGGGCCGGGTTCGTCACCGCCTTCGGCTGGCGAGCCCGCGCTTCGGCGAGGCGTTCCTCGGCGACATGATCCGCCGCGCGCTCCGGAGTGATCCCCTCACGACGGGCAGTCGTGAAGATTTCCTTGAGCGCGGTGTAGATGTTCTCGATCTTGTTGACCGCGATGCGCTCGTCGTACCCCCCCGGTCGCACCTCGGTTGAGACGTTGATGATCCCCCCGGCGTTGATCACGTAGTCGGGCGCGTAGAGGATCCCCCGCTCCGCGAGCATCGGACCGTGGCGCGGCTCGAGAAGTTGGTTGTTCGCACACCCGGCGACGACCTTCGCCTTGAGCCTCGGGATCGTATCGTCGTCCAGGATTCCGCCGAGCGCGCACGGCATGAAGAAGTCGCAGTCGACGTCGTAGATCTCATCGGAGGAGACCAGCTCTACCCCGGGAAGGGCCTGGAATTCCTCGCATCGCTCTTCTGAGAGGTCGGAGACGGTGATCCACGCGCCGAGCATCGAGAGCCCGAGGACCACATCCCCCCCCACGTGACCGAGCCCCTGGCAAGCGTAGTGAAAGTTGTCGAGACGGCTGGTGCCGAACGCCTCTTCGGCGCAGGCGCGCAGCCCACGCATCACCCCGCGTGCGGTGAAGGGAGAGGGGTTGCCGCTGGAACCGGAGCGTCGCGAGAGGCCGGTGACGTGCTTCGTCTCCTTTCGGATCCACTCGAGCTCCCGGATTCCCACTCCGACATCCTCCGCGGTGATGTACCGCCCACCCAGGCTGTCGATGAAGCGCCCCATCGCGCGGAAGCGCGCCTCGGTCTTCTCGGTCTTCGAGTCCCCGATGATCACGGCCTTTCCGCCCCCGAGACCGGTGTCTGCACAGGCGGATTTGTAGGTCATCCCCTTCGACAGGCGCAGCACATCGCGGAGCGCCTCTTCCTCGCTGGTGTACTTCCACATCCGCAGCCCGCCGAGCGAGGGACCGAGGGTGGTGTCGTGGATCGCGATGAGGGCGTGGAGTCCAGATTCTTTGTCCTGGGCCACGACAACTTTCTCGTAGTCATCGACTGGGATTTCTCTGATCTGCATTCGTGATCGCCTCTCTCGGTGGACGTGACCCGGGGGTGGGTCATCGTTCGATCGGAATGGCGTAGCACGCCGCCATCCTGAGCCGGGAATCCTCCTCGTACCACCGATGGAACAACCGTGACGAAGCAGTCGGATCCTGGGCGGTCGCGCGACAGCGAGGAGAGCGCGTCGGCTAGGAAAGCCAGCGCGTTGCTCCGGCGCCGTGGAGGGTCTCTGGGGGGCGGTCCGAAAGATCTGCCCAAGAGACCGCCACTTCCGGAAGGAACCACCGCCGGAAGGAACAGTCGCTGTCGGAAGGTCGAGACTGGACAGGAATCGGGCTCCGAGCCCCCCCGAAAGGGGGATTGTACAGACCCCCTCTGCGGTGCAACAGCGTTTCCCTCGCCAGAAGCGCCGCAGGAGTAGCTCTCCAGCGGGGTTGCGTTCCCTCGGGGGGTGACGTAGACCTCGTGGCCCGGGTGATCCTCCACGGGTGGATCTCGGGAGGGTGGACTTTCGGCCGAGCGGTGGACGGAGCGGCGTGCAGTACCACGGATTCCTGATGCGGCGGTACATCTTCCGGCGCACGATCCCCTATGCGGCGGTCCTCGCCGTGGCATTCGGTGTCTTTTCGTTGATCCCCGTCCTCGCGGTGATGGAGGGGTTCAAGGAGGAGATGCGCGGGAGGATCCGAGGGAGTCTCTCGCACCTCACCCTCTTCAGCCGATACACGTCGACCTTCCTCGGTGCGGATGATGCGATCGCCCAACTCGAGGCGATCGACCACGTCGAGGCCGCTTCTCCCTACGTCGAGACGCAGGGGATCTACCGGGCCTACACGATCTCCCCCTGTCAGATTCGCGGAGTCGACCCGATCGCCGAGTCGCGGGTCGGCGACTTTGCCAGCTACCTCTTGAGACCCGAGGAGATCGGACCTCTCCTCCAGGATCCCACCGCCACCCTGCCGTCCGGGCGCACGCCCCTCACCGATCGAGAGATCGAACGGATGTTCTCTCTCGAACGGCGTCGCCAGCTCCAGCAGACCAACGTGTTCGGGGAGGAGAACGAGGGATTCGGCTGGGAGAAGCCGCCGCAGCCGATCGTGGTCGGGATCGAAGCGTTGCGCCGAGAGGACACGAGGATCGGTCACGTGATGGCGATTTCGAGCTTCTCCCCGATCGACCTCGAGTTCCGCGTGCAATCGTTCCTCGTCGTCGGAGCGTTCCAGACCGGAGTCTTCGAGCAGGACGAGCATTGGATCTACACCCCGATCCAAGCCGCGATCCAATACCTCGATCTCTTCGACGAAGAGGCGATGGACGATCGCGTCACCGGGATCTCGGTGCGGCTCGACGACTTTCGCTTTGCAGAGGCGGTGCGGGCCGAGATCGAGACGGAGGTCGTCCCGTACCTGAAGACTTCGGATGTCATCGTTCGTACCTGGGAGGACCAACGGCGCAACCTGCTGCGCGCCGTCGATATTGAGAAGCGCATCATCTCCGTGATGATGCTGCTGATCGTCCTCTTCGCCGGATTCATGATCTTCTTGATCCTGACGCTGATGGTCATCGAGAAGACCCGCGATCTCGGCGTCCTCCGGTCCCTCGGAGCGACTTCGCGTGGAGTGGTGTGGCTCTTCCTCCGCCAAGGGATGACGCTGACCTTCCTCGGGATCATCGTCGGATTGATCGCGGGGACGCTCCTCGTCCAGAACATCAATCCGCTCCACGACGCGATCTTCCACGCCACCGGCTGGCGGTTGTTCCCCCCGGACATCTACTACCTCGACCGCATTCCGACCCGGATGCTCCTCGCGGACTGGTTGATCGTCATCGTCCCGGCGATCGTCTGCGGTCTGCTGGGCAGCATCGTCCCCGCGTTCTGGGCCGCGCGTCGAGATCCGATCGAGGCGCTGCACCATGAGTGAGGGAACGATCGAACCCGATGGGTTGGGCGCGGCGGTGGATCGCGACGGGTCGCGTCGCGAGGCCCCGATCGTCCTCGAGGCCCGCGGGATCTCCCGGCACTACATGCTCGGGGACAAGAAGCTCGAGGTGCTGCGCGGGATCGACCTGGTGGTACGCGAGGGGGAAGTCGTTTCGGTGATGGGGATGTCCGGGGTGGGGAAGAGCACGCTCCTCCACATCCTCGGACTTCTTGACACCGCCTCGAGCGGGACGGTGACCTACCACCTTCCGACCGGGCCGGTCGAGGCCTCGGGGTTGAGTGAGGAGCGTCGCGCGGAGCTGCGGAACGACCACATCGGGTTCGTCTTCCAGTTCTACCACCTGCTCCCCGACCTCAACCTGATCGAGAACGTCCTGCTCCCCGCGATGATCCGCCGCTCCGCGGCCAGCTATCGTCGCGAGCGCAAGGATCTCGAGCAGCGCGCCCACGCATTGATCGACCGAGTCGGTCTGAACGGGCGCGAGTCCCAGATGCCGAACACGCTGTCGGGGGGCGAGCGCCAGCGGGTCGCGATCTCCCGAGCGCTGATGAACGAACCGAGGATCCTCCTCTGCGACGAGCCGACCGGCAACCTGGATGCGCGCACCAGCGATCAGATGCACGAGCTCTTCGCCGAGCTGAACGACCGTTACCGCACCACCTTCTTGTTCATGACCCACGACCCGAGTCTGGCCCAACAAGCGGAAGTGCAGAGGGTGATGATCGACGGCCGCTTCGAGGAAGTGTCGCTCCCGGAGAGTCGGAGTTAGAGGGAGAAGCGATCCCTACCCCGACCCCATCTCCACCGTCCGCACCCCCGGCCACCCCCGATGACTCGCGAGCACCACGATCCTCCCCCGCGCGAGTTCCCCTCGGATCACCGCTCGCACCAGCGCTTCCGTCCCGTCGTGCTGGGCGCTCGTCGGCTCATCGAGAAGGAGTACCCGCGGATCCGGGGCGAGGGTCCGCAAGAGTGCGGCGCGTTGCGCTTCGCCCCCGGAGAGCCGGGCCGGTCGGCGGTCGAGGAGCGCGGTGATCGCGAGTCGATCGGCGAGGTCGTCGATCCTCTCCCCCGCGCCCGGTGCCGCCAGTTCCGCCTGCCCGCGAACGGTGAGGTGCGGCCACAGCCCGAGAGCCTGGAGCAGGACCCCGACCCCTCGACGCCAGGGAGCGACGGTGGGGACCCCGGGGCCCTCCCACGTCGTGTCGCCGAGTCGCACCGTCCCCCCGAACGCCGGCACGAGGCCGGCGAGAGTCTCGAGCAGGGTGCTCTTGCCGCAGCCGTTCTCCCCGACGAGTTGGGATGCTTCCCCCGGCTCGAGGTGAAGATCGTAAGGCCCGCCGCGGAAGCCCCCGCGACCGGTTTCGAGCCGTCCGACGACGAGCGCCTCGCTCATCCCGCCCCCTTCGCTCCCCGACCGACCCTTCCGATCACCGCCACGAGGATGCCGGCCGCGGCCGCCAGTGCCAGGGAGAGCCGCGCAGCTTGGACGTCGTAGCGATAGTGGAGGAGTTGGTGCAGCTCGACCGCGGGGAGAAGGCGGCCCGGCGGCACGACGAGAGATGCGCTCTCGACCTCGCCGAGGATCAGCACCACCAGGATCGTCGCGCTCGCGGTGATCCCTCCCACCGCGCGCGGCAGAAGGACGCGGAATCGGCGAGTCATCGGCGAAAGCAACGACGCCGCGTCGCGTTCGGCGCGGGGGATGGTGCGATCGGCGATCCTCCCGAGCAGCACCGCGACGCCGAGAAAACGAACCCCCTGCGCGAAATCGAGTGGGATCGTCCCGTCCGCGATCCAGGCGGGCAGACGGGGAAGGCCCCCCTCGAGGAGGATCAACGCGGGGAGGCACCCCGGAAGCACGAGGGGGAGTGCGGCGAGCGCGGTGCCGACCCGACCGACTCCGATGCCGATCCGCCAACCGACGAGCGCGAGCGCGAGCGAGAGTGGAACGACACGGAGGATATCGAGACCGAGGGCCGCGATCCATCGCGACGCCTCCGACTGCGCCAGTGCGAATCCTTCTTCGAGCGCATCATCGCACAGCCCGCCGAGACCGAGCATCGCCAGCAGCGCGGGAACGAATGCGATCGCGGTGGCGACCACCGAACGCGGTGCGAGAGGATCGGGGCGTCCGAGGGAGGCGGGAGCGGCCTCGAGAGCGATCGTCGCGGTCGCGAAACGGAGGAGAGGTGCCGCGATACCGAGGCAGACCGTGCACCAGAGCCACCCTTCCAGGTCGCTCCCCGACGCGGTGAAGGCGGCGAGCGCGCGCGGGCCGATCGTCTCGACACCGGTGTAGGCGGGGATCTCGATCCGCGGCAGGAGGAGCAGGAAGGAGAGACTCCCGAGTCGGAGTGCGACCGGCGCGGCGCGGGCCGCAAGGAGTCGGGCCGCGCGACCGGGCGACAGTTGAGATCGCATCGCGAGACGCTCCGCCCTCGGAACTGCGGCGAGGGAGCGTGCGACTCCCCAGAGAACGAGCGGGGCCAGCTGCACCGCGTGGAGGAGCGCCGCCCCGACCTCTCCGCGCACCAGCACCACCAGCGAACCCCCTGCGAGCCAGGACTGTGCGGCGGTCGTCACCACCACCGACGGCAGGAGGAACGGGGCGAGCAGAAGCGGCGTCCAGAGGCCGCGCGCGGGGATGCGATAGGCGGAGACCAGCACACCGAGCGCGCCGCCGACGACGGTGGCGAGCGCAGCCCCGCTCCCGGCGACCACAAGGGTACGCGCGACCACCGCGATGACGCTCGAGATCCCGCCACTCCCCTCTCCCGATTCCGCGTGGAGGATCCAGAGCAGCGCAAAAAGTGCGAACGGCCCGAGTGCGAGAGCGAGGAGGAGTCGCGCACCACGGTCGGTCTCGCGCATCGCTCCTCCGCTTCCGGCTGGGGACTGGCTCCGCGAGGCGGTGCGGGTCCCCTACAAGCCGAAGACCTCCCGTGCGATCTCCAGCGCTCTCGGCAACGCCGCCGCCGCTTCCTCGAGCGAAATCGACATCCGCGGCACGTCCTCGAGCCGCAGACCGTTCTCGGGCACCGGCACATCGGGCCGCAGTGGGATCTGTCGCGACGGCGAACTTGCGAGCTCTTCCTCGATACGCGGGTCGAGCAAGAACTCGATGAGCGCGCGACCCTGGTCGGGGTGTGGCGCGCCGGCAACGAGGGCGACGGTGTTCGGGAGGATTAGCGTTCCCTCCGCCGGGAAGAACCCCTCGTCGATCGACCGGCCGCGCCGGCGCACCACCTCGACGTCGTCGGTGTCGGTCAGCGCGAGGATCGCCTCGCCGGAGAGCACTCGGTCGCGGCTGGTCGAATTGCCCGCGACCACCTGCACGACGTTCTCGACGAGACCGACGAGGAATCGCCGGAAACGATCCTCGCCCCAGAGGGCGAGGAGAGCCGCGAGATGGCTCCCGGTCGTGCCGAATCGAGGATCTGCGATGGCGATCCTTCCCCGGAACCGTGCGTCGAGGAGACCCTCGAGCGTCGTCGGGACCTCGCGCCGGTCGAGACGGGCCGGGTCGAACGCGATGACCCTCGCCCGCGCCGCGAACCCGGTCCATCGATGTTCGGGATCTCGAAACTCCGCCGGGATCCCGGTCGCCGACTTTGGCTCGAACGGCGCGAAGACACCTTCGCCGGCGAGACGCACCGTCCGGAGCGGTTCGTTGCTCCAGAGGACATCGCACCGCGGTCGGGACCTCTCACGCCGCAGCCGTTCGATGAGACCGGTCGTCTTGGTCGCCTCGGTGTCGAACACCGAGCGGGCACGGATGCCGGTCTCCGCCTCGAACCGCGCGAGGACCTCTCGGCTGAAGACCGGATCGAGCGAGGTGTAGACCACGACTTGAGGGCCGTCGTCCCCCCCGACGCAGCCGACCGCGATCGCGGCGACGGCGAACACCGACAAAACCACGCGTCCCCTCACTCGACCCACCGCCCATCCCGCATCGTCAGCACTCGATCTGCGCGCGCGGCGACCGCCTCCGAGTGCGTGACGAGAAGGAGCGACACCGCGTCCTCTTTCTGCATCGCCTCGAGCAGATCGAGGATTTCTCCCCCAGTTTTGCTGTCGAGATTCCCGGTCGGCTCATCGCACAGGATCAGCGGGGGACGCTTGACGAGCGCGCGCGCGATCGCAACCCGCTGGCGTTCTCCTCCGGACAACTCCGAGGGGCGATGGAGGAGGCGCGGACCGAGTCCGACCCTCTCGAGAACCGTGGTGGGATCACTCGGTGGATCTCCCCCCGAACGTCGGTAGTCGAGGGGGAGGCGGACGTTCTCGATCGCGGTGCGGTCGTTCAACAGGTGGAAGGACTGGAACACGAAACCGATCGTGCGGTTGCGGATCTGCGCGAGATCGCGGTCGGGAAGGCGGGAGACATCCCTTCCATCCAGTCGATAGGTGCCCGAGGTCGGCCGGTCGAGACACCCCGCGATCTGCAAGAGAGTCGTCTTCCCCGACCCCGACTCGCCGCGAATCGCGACGAATTCGCCGCGTCCGAGCTCGAAGTCGATCTCCTCGACCGCGGTCACCGCGGCCAGGCCATCGCCGTAGCGCTTCGTGATCGCGCGCATTTCGACGACTGGTTCGGGCATCACCACTTCCTCTTCCACTCGGTCACTCGCGATGATCACTGAGTACGGCCGCAGGGTCGAGCCGCGCGATCCGCTGCGCCGGGATCAGATGCGCGAGCCACGCAGCGATGACCATGGCCGCGGGGGTCCCCCACACCGCGAGTGGAGGGAGATAGGGCGGCCAGTCGAGCACGGGACGGATGCCGAACTCGAGGATCATCCGTCCGATCCCGTAGCCGATCGGCACCGACATCACCGCGAGCAGGGTCGCTTCGCCGAGCAGTGGGAGCACGACCTGTGCACGAGTCGCACCCTCCGCCCGCCGCAGCGCCACCTCCGGGTACCGCTCCTCGACCGACATGATGGAGATCGTCCCGGTCAGCACGACGACGAAGAGCAGATCGACGATCCAGATGAAATGCGACAGAGAGCTGAAGCGGTCGACGATATCGATCACGAACTCGACCCACCGGCGTTGGACGTGGAAGTAGGGCTCCATCTGGCGGGCGGAGAAGAACGACTCGAGGCGCGGCAGGATCGAATCGGCGTCGTCGGGGTCGGAGAGTTGCACGAGGACCCCGCTCGGCGCGTCGACCTCAGGGCGCCACGGCAGGTACACGTTCTTGAACTCGAGCCGCCTGGCGGTGATCTTTCGCGCCTGCGACTGTCCATCGAAGGCCTTGAGGTGTTTTCGCAGCGAGATCGGATCGCGGAACACGCCGAGCACGCGCACCGATCCGAGCTTGCCCGCGCGGAAGATCGAGATCACCTCCCCGACGAGCGCCGCGGGATCCTCCGGGCGGAGCTCCCGGGCGAGCGCCTCGTCGAGCACCCCGGGCATCGGGAGTTCCGGAGCGTCGGGAATCCGATCGCCCGCGTCGAGGAATCGCCCCGCGAGAAGGCCCGCCCGAAGGACCCCTTCGAAGCGAGGGGTGGTCGCCATCGCAGTCGTCGGCACCGACTTTTCTCCGCTGCGCAGGAGAACCAACTCCATTCTGAACGGGATCACCCCAGCGACCGCGCCACCGAATTCGCGTTCGAGGTCGGCGATCGCCGCGACATCGACCGGTCGCGTCCCTGCCCGGCTCTCCCCGATCAGGGTCACGGGGCCGACGGTCACCGGATTCAGGGCGGCGATCACGTCGATCCCGAGCGCCATCGCGTCGGACCGGATCGTCTGCCGCCCCCCTTCGATCGTCGCCACCGATGCGATGACCGAGGCGAACCCCAGGGCAAAGGTCAGGACGAGCAGAGCGGAGCGCCCGGGGTGTCTCAGGATCGGGATGATCGATTCACGCACGATGGATACTCACGCTCTTCGGAGGAGATCGACCGGCGCGTGCCGGCTCGCCCGCCAGGCGGGTACCGCAGAGGCCGCGAGCGCCCCCACGAGAAGGATCGAGGCGCCTCCTGCGATCGTGCGCCACGGCCAGTCGATGGTCAGCAGGATGTTCGGATCGATCTTCACCCGTAGCCACGCGATCCCCATCCCGGTGAATACTCCGAGGACGATTCCCACTGCCGCGAGGATGACCCCCTCCGCGATGAACTGCGAGAAGATGTCCGACCGTCGCGCCCCCTCCGCCAGGCGGAGAGCGATCTCCCGACGCCGTCGACTCCCGGCGAGGAGGAGCAGGTTGCCGACCACCGCGAGCCCGACCCCGGTCGACAGCCAGAAAAAAATGTCGTGGAGCGCCATGTACCCGTCGAGTTCTGGTCGGGAGAGGATCGACCACGCCGCATTGCTGTAGATCAGCGGGGTGCGGCCGTGGCTGACGAGACACTCTTCGACCGCCAGCTCGATCTCGCCGATCCTCGCCGGGTCCGCGCGCAGGAAGATCCAGTCGAGGTGCTCTCCTTCGACGTGGGAGCGGTCGACGAACACCCCGCGACCGCTATCGAGGAACGGCACCGGTCTCGGCGACACCCCCAGGGTCTCCATCAACTCGTGAATCAGCGCGGTGAAGGTGCGATCCTCCTCGAGACCGAATCGGTCGACCCCGGCCGACGCGGATTGCGCCACGATCCCGACGACCACCAGATCGCGACGAGCGGGTGCCCGGGGCTGCGGCTCGGCTCCGTTCGCAAGGATTTCGAGGCGGGCCGGGGCACGAGGACCGACCGACTGCCAGAGCCGGAGTCGCGCCCCCAACACGCCGTCGGGGAAGCTCGACTCCGGGAGGATCGCAGCGGCGAGCGAGCTCTCGAGCGCCACCTCCAGCGATCCGTCCTCGCGCTCGGCCACACCCGGCCAGCTCCCCTCGGCGAGGGAACGCCTGCTGAGGGAGAGATGACGGTCCCCGGCCCCGATCCACCAAGCGGGTTCCTCCCCCGGCCCGAGATCGAGGGGCTCGACCCGAAGTGCGGCGAGTCGCCCCTCGGGACCGATGATCTGCTGCAGGAGGAGAAGGTCCTCCTCGCGGGGCGCCGCTGCCCCCCCCTCTCCGGGGGAGGGCTCGATCTGAAGAAGATCGGTGCCGAGTTCACTCGCCCGTTCGAGCGCCTGTCGGCGGGAGCCGCCGATCACCGCAGCGGGGATCACCACGAGGGCGACCGCCCAGAGCATCCCCTGGGAGACCAGAAAGGTGCGAAAGGGGTGCCGAGCGCACTCCTCAGCGGCAATTCGCACGGCACTCCTCGCCGACATTCGCTCACCCTTCTCCTCCGTGGCTGCGGTCCACAGGGACCGGGAATCCGCTCGACGTCGATCCGGGGGAAGGCTCTAATGTGCCGCTCGTACGCCATCCCCGGCGTTCAGCGTCGCTCCATTCCGGCTCCCCAACTGGCGCCGGCCATCGAATCCGAGTCTTCCGGGAGGGACAAGAGCACCGTGCTGCATCTCAACGAGATCGTACTTCGAATCTCAGAATCTTTCGCGAACCGACGGGGACTCTCTTCTCTCGCCCGCGTGCGATCGGTCGCCGGGGCCACCCTCGCGGCTCTCGCCGTGATTTCCCTCGGCTGCGCCGCGATGGGGCCTCCCGCCCCCTCGATCGACGTCATCCACGACCATCAACCGGACGATATCCCCACCCCTCAGCGCTTCACCTTCGATGATGGCGAGCTCGCCTCGTTCGCCTACATCAAGTTCAAGGACGCCCCGCGACTCCCGATGCGCTCGATGAAGCTCACCTACTGGGGAGACCGCCCGGTGAAGGAGATCGAGGCGTGGTATCTCCAACAGATGCCGCTCCACGGCTGGAAGCACATCGCGACCGATGGCTACGCCGAGACGCACATTAGCTTCAGCAAGGGCCTCGAGCGTGCCGAGGTCTTCCTGAAGAGGACCCCGGACGAAAACGGCCGCTACTTCGTCACCCGCCTGATCATCGAGATCGGGGTGCGTTGAAGGCTCCCGACGAGATTTCTAGGACGGACCGATGGTGAAGACCCAGAGCAAGGGCCCCGGACAACCCGCCCCCTCCAAGCCGGAGGCTCTCGACGAGAAGATCACGCACCTCACCGAGGAGGTGGCGCGCACCGCGACTCGCTACAAGGTGCCGATCCTCGTCACGCTGGTAGCGGTTGTCGCGATCGTCGCGGTGACCAGCCTCATCTCGATCCTCTCCGATCAACAGGAATCGTCGTGGAGCGACCAGATCTATCTCCTATTCCAGCAGGAGCCCAGCCAGATCCGGGTCGACGGCCCGAAGCTCGCCGAACAGCTGCGAGGGACGCGGATCGAACCCGCGTTCATCGTGCAATACGCGAGTTGGCGCTTCAATCAGGGCGAACCTGGGGATCGGGAAGAGGCGATCGCACTGCTCGAGCAGGCGAAGGGTCGCAACCCGGACAGCATCTTGATCGGCCTCGCTCTCGGCGAGTTCGAGCAAGTCGCAAACGCCTCCGAAGGGTTCGTGCTGCCACCGATCCCGGAACCGAACGTCGCACCGGGGGGAACCGCGGGGCTCTCCCCGAATTTTCCGGGATTGGGTACCGCGTTTCCACCGCCCCCGGTCGTGACCGCTCCCCCCGAAAGCTCTCGAGCGCCAGATCCACCACCTTCGAGTGCGGACGGCGACGAGAGCGGGGAGATAGACTCTGGGTCTGGCTCGGGCCAAGACCCGGAGGGCGGCGCGACGGTAGAGCCTCCCGCGGTGGGGTCGGGGAGCGAAGACAGCGGGAGTGGGGGCGAGGATGACGCGAATTCCGGAGAAACTCGCGACCCTCCCGTACCGGCAACCGGAGATGGTGAAGGCTAACCCGGGAGGGCGTGAGCGAACGCTCACCGTCGAGCACGCCGAGGCGGGTCATCGCCTCGATGTCTTCCTCCACGAGCGACTCCCGGAGCTCTCTCGCTCGGTTCTCAAGCGCCTCGTCGAACAGGGGCACGTCCGCATCGCGGGACGCGCAGCGAAGCCGAGCCGACCCCTCCGCGCCGGTGAGACGGTCGAAATCTCGATCCCCCCTCCTCCCCCTCCCTTGCCGATCCCGGAGTCGTTCCCGCTCGATGTCATCCACGAAGACGCAGCGTTCCTCGTGATCCACAAGCCCGCGGGGCTGGTCGTCCACCCCGGAGCGGGAAACCTCCACGGAGGTACTCTGGTCAATTCGCTGCTCGCCCACACCGATCAGCTCTCGCGGGAGGCAGGGGACTATCGCCCCGGGATCGTCCACCGACTCGATCGAGAGACCTCGGGGCTGATGGTGATCGCGCGCCATGACGATGCGCATCGCCGCCTCGCCGCCCAGTTCAAGGCCCGCATGGTGCGCAAGGAGTACCTCGCCCTGGCGCACGGAGAACCCGTGTCGCTGGAAGGCAGAATCGAGGAGCCGATCGGCCGCTCGCTCGTCAACCGCAAGCGGATGGCCGTCAGACCCGATTCGGGGGGGAAGGCCGCCCTGACCCTCTGGCGAACGATCGGCTCGCTCGGTCGCTTCACCTGGTTCCGCTGCTTCCCGCACACCGGGAGGACGCACCAGATCCGTGTGCACCTCAAGACCATCGGGCACCCGATCGCCTGTGACTTCCACTACGGTCGCGAACGCTCGCTCACCCTCTCCGAGGCGCAGGGGCGCAAGCCGCAGGGGAAGGAGGAGCCGGTGCTCAGCCGGCACGCCCTCCACGCCTTCCGCCTCGAGTTCCGCCACCCCGATGACGGGCAACTCCTCCAGTTCGAGGCACCGCTCCCCGATGATCTCTCGGCGCTGTGGGAGCGGTCGACGATCGATCGTTCCTCGCTCGACAGTCCCGCCCCGCCGCCTCCGACCGACGGGCACTTCGATCTCGGAAGCGACCCCCTCGCCCGGCTCGCTGGAGAGGAGGGGAAAGCGTGAACACCGTGCGCCGGTTCGCGGAGAGGGTCATCCTCTCACCCGAGCTCGGGGAGAAGCTCGCCCCCCCGCCGCGCGATCTCGTGGATGATGACCGCGGCGACGGTATCGCACCGGCCGCTCCCGTACGATCCCCGGAGCTCACCATCGTGTCCGGCCGCGAAGCGAAGGTGCCGGCCCTCGGCGGCTTCTCCGACCCCGAACAACGGCGGCGGATCATCCACTCCCTCGCGAATCACGAACTCCAGGCGACCGAGTTGTTCGCGCGGGCGTTGCTCGCGTTCCCCGATGCACCGGCGGAACTCCGGGGCGACCTCCTCTCCGTCCTGCGCGAGGAACAAGTGCACACCCGTCTCCACGTGCGCCGACTCGAAGCGCTGGGGGGGCGCTTCGGGGCCTATCCGGTGAGCGGGTATTTCTGGAACCGGACCGTCGCAGCGAACACCCCCGCCGAGTTCCTCGCGGCGATGTCGCTCACCTTCGAGAACGCAAACCTCGACCACGCCGCCGAGATCGCATTGGTGGCGCGGCAGCACGGCGACGAAGAGACCGCCCGGATCCTCGATCGGATCGGAGCGGACGAGGTCCGACACGTCGCACTCGGCCGCCACTGGCTCGAGCAGCTGGCCGATCCCGGGGAGACTCTCTGGGAGTCCTATCAGCGAAACCTCCTCTGGCCGCTGCATCCGGGTCGGGCCCGGGGTACCGATTTCCGGCCCGACCCGCGGCGCGCCGCGGGTCTCGACGAGGAGTTCATCGCGGGGCTCGCCGCCTCCCCGAGAGATGCGTTGCCGACCCGACGCGGGGAGGGATCCTCTTGAGCTTCCGGCGCATCGTCGCGAACCTGGACTTCGAGCGGACGATCGCCCCCGGTGAGGGGCGCCCCGTGCGACCTCTGCGCCCGGACGCGGCACGGACCGCAACCCTCCTCGGGACCTTGATGCGCGTCTTCGGAGTCGCGGGGGATCGGCTCTGGCTCCCCGGTGCCCTCCCACCCCATCGAGTCGCCGACGTGGAGGGAATCACAACTCCTCCGTTCGAGAGTGGTGAACTCCGCCAGCTCGAACCCGCGATGGGTTGGCTCGCATGGGGAGAGACGGAGGCGGTCGCTGCGATGCGCTCCCGCGATCACGGGGATCCTTTGCACGGAGACGACCCCTCGTCATCTCCACTCTGGATGCGCGTTTGGAATCTCCCTCGATCGATGCCTGCGGTCAGCCGCCATGTTCACCACCGACACACGCATACCGTCCTCGCGCGCGAGCTCGGACTCGATCTTCCCGGGCAGCGTTGGATCGACTCCGTCGAGACCCTCGAGGAACACCTCGCGGCGGGGGGCGCAGAGACCTCTCCGGGGGAGCGCTGGATCCTCAAGCCCCCGTTCTCGGCGGCGGGGCGGGACTGGGTGCGCGCAGAGGGGCACACATTGCTCCCCGCAATCCGGTCCCAGATCGAGCGGACCCTCGAGGAAGGAGGATCGTTCCTCTTCGAGCCGCTCCTCGAGCGGATCCGAGACATCGGGATCACCCTCAGCATCAGCGACTACGGGGTCGAAGTGATTGGACGCCACGAACTCGAGACCGGGACCAGCGGTCGCTTCCGGGCGGTGCACATCCGGGGTGCTGCCTCCGAGGAACCCGAGGACCGGTTCCCGGGAGATGCGGTCAAGGCTGCTCTTCGGATCGGCGAACGCTTGATCGCGCTCGGCTTCCGCGGACCGTGTGGGATCGACTCCTGGCTCGCAAAGACCGCGGATGGGAAGCACCACGCTCAGCTTTTCGGCGAGATCAACGCCCGACTCACGTTCGGCTGGCTCGCCCAGGCGTGGCGGGATCGGCTCGCTCAGCTGGGAAGGATCGACCCGGAGGGGGACTTGTCGCTCCAGACCAGCACCGAAAAGGCCCCACCTCGCGACTCGATCCCCCTGGTGACCCCCGGGGAACACGATCCCCTGGCGGCCTGGCTCGAATTCTCGTGATCTGACTCGGAAGTCCGCACCATTTTGCAGTGTGCACTTCCGAGTCAGACCCCTCGATGCTGTGGAAACCCCCACCCTGTCCCTCCCCCTTGGGGGTGGGGGGACTTGCGCTTGCGGGCTGGTCGGGGACCCGGTAGTTTCCGATCTACTCTCCGCTTTTCTCCCTAGCCTAGTCCATGACCGGGATGGAGTTCGGCATGTCCACCGACTACGTCGAGAAGTTCGATCAGGTGCCCCTCTTCGTGGGGCTGGAGATGCTCGAGATTCGTGAACTCCTGAAGATCACCGAAGGCATCCAGGTCAAGAAGGGCGATCTGGTCGTCCGCCAGGACACCCCCGGAGATGGCTTCTACGTGATCGGCGCCGGAAAGTTCGAAGTGCTGAAGGCCGGGAACAGTGACAAGGTCCTCGCCCGGCTCGAGATGCTCTCCTCGTTCGGGGAGATGTCGCTCGTCACTGACGACAACCGCTCCGCCTCGGTGCTGTGTGTCGAAGAGGGCCGGCTGACAAAGTTTCCCAAAGCCGGTTTCGAGAAGCTCCTCGAGGCGGGAAGCCTCCCCGCCTACAAGGTCGTGCGGAACATGTGCCGCCTGCTCGCCCGGCGCCTCGCGGGCATGGATGAGAGAATGGTGGGCTAGGCGAGCAGCCCGTTCGACTCCACTTTCACTCCCTCCGTCCGGAACCAGTCCAGGCCTTGTTCCCGCTGATCCTGCGGACCGATCCGGCGGTCGATTTCTGGGAATTCGGCTCCGGCCCAGTCCCGGGTACGGGATCCCGGGTACGGGGTCCCGGGTCCGTCATTCCGGGTACGGGGTCTGGGCCGTCGATCCCGATGTCCCCAGGAATCCTCAATATCACTCCACAGCGAGCCGATCACGAAGGAGGAAGCGACCCCCTGTCGATGAAGCGGAGGAGCCGTGGACGACCACGCCTGCGATCGGTGTTTCGAGCGAGAACAGATCCCAACCCACCAGATGGTGAAATTCGACGACCGCGTGCAGTTCCTCTGTCGCGGTTGTTGGGAAGAGTTCAGGCGCTGGTTCCACTGGGGCTCCGCCCACCGGGACTCCTCCCACCAACTCGAGCTGTTCTAGAACCGCGAATGCACTCCCATCCGATCGCACTCGCCGTCGCACTCCTGGTGACGCTCCTCCCGGATGAGGGTCGCGCGCAAGATGCGATTTCGCTGCGCACCCGCTCGGTGGAGATTCCGGTCGAGACCGAATCGATCGGCGCGGCGGCGATCGAGGGAGTCATGCTCTGGGTGACCCGCGACGACGGCGGCACCTGGCAGCCCCACCCGAGGATCCACCACGGCGCGGGTCCGATCCGCTACGAAGCTCCCGAGGACGGACGCTACGGTTTCCGCATGGTCGCGCGCGATCGCGCCGGGCGGATCCAAGAACCTCCTCAGCCGGGTGATCTTCCCGACGCTACGTGCGTGATCGACACCACTCCTCCTCTGCTCGAACTCCTCTCTCCCGAGCCGGGAGACCGAGTCTACGCGGGGAGCGAGCTGGTGATCCGCTGGTCGGCGAGCGACGTCCTTCTCGACGAGCTGCCGATCGAGATCGAGGTGCGGCGTTCGCCGTCGCATCCCTGGTCCTCGATCCTCGAAGAGCGTCGATTCCCCGCCGAAGGTCAAACCCAGTGGTGGCCGCCGTACGTCGATGGGGTCTTTCAGCTCCGAGTCATCGCGACCGACCGGGTGGGGAATCGGAGCGAACGGATCCTCGATCGTCCGATCGAGGTGGTCCCCTTCGATGCGTTCCGCGAATCCTCGTTGCTCGCGGCGGAGACAACGACGCGGTTCCACCGTTTTCCCGTCTTCTACCGATCTCCCCGGTTCCGCCCGGACGAAATTGGAAGGGTGGAGATCTGGCTGCGGCGTGGTTTCGGCTCGTGGTCCGTACGACTGGACCCCGATCGACGCTCCCCGTACCACTTCGTCGCCGAGGAAGAGGGCGAACACGACTTGTACGTGCGCGCCGTCGATCGCAACGGTGTCGAGGATCGCCCCGCTCCGGAGTCGGACACCCCGGGCGATCTGAGAATCCTCGTCGACACCCTTCCCCCCCTCGTCGAACTGCAGATCGAAGATGGCGCGTCGTTCCGGGTGCACCGGGGTGGCGATCCCATCGCACTCCGCTATCGCATCGATGAAACGGATCCTTCCTCGCACGGCGCGCGGATCGAGGCGTCCCTCGACGGCGGCGTCAGCTGGCGGGGAGTGGCGGAGATCGAGGACTCGGCGGCGGGAGAGGGCCTGCTCGAGTGGACTCCCCCGATGATCGAGACCGATGAGCTCTCTCTGCGCATCGTCGCGCGTGACCGGGCGGGAAACCGTGCGGTGCGCCTCGCGCCCACTCGACTCCGATTGATCAACCCGCGGGCGGATCGGGAGGATCTGGTCGCGCGTCACCATCGGCGCGCCCTCGTCCTCGCCGATCGGGGAGACCTCCACTCCCTCGAACAAGCCCGCGAGGAACTCCTGCTCGTCCTCGAGGTGGCCCCGGAGGAGGCGACCGTCTGGCACGACCGCGGTGTGCTCGAGACCCGGCTCGCGGAACACGCGGCCGCCCTCAAGTCGTATCGACGCGCTCTCGACCTCCGCCCTGGGGATCTGCACCTCACGTTCAGTCTGGTCCAGGGACACCTGAACTTGCATCGAGTCGCCCCCGACCGCGAAGCGGCAGAGGCGGAAGGCTCCTCGCTCGAGACCGCTCGGGTGCTCCTCCGCAGCATCGACAAGGTCAGTATTTACGAGGACCCCAATTTCCGCGAACTCTTGCAGCGGTACCGCCTGCTCGAAGACGGATTGAGATGAGCGGGCCCGGCCTCCGATGAGGTCCCGTCTGGTGCGTTGCGGGATTTTCTTCGACCCTCGGTGGGCTCAATCGCGGCTAGATTCGTGCTTCGCAGGGGAGAGCACTTGCCGCGGGTGCCCCCTCTGCGGATGATGACCCTTGTGGTCGAGCGCCCGCTACGCCCGGGTGACCCTCGATCCGCGAGGTGAGCGATGTCGCGCTCCCGATCTCTTCGAAGTGCCGGCGCCTTCGCGATCCCCTGGGTGGTCGCTGGTTGTGCATTCATCCCGACTTCGCCCCCTATCTTCGAAACATCGAGGGCCGCCTCCCTCCCCGAACCGGCCTACGAAGATCTGGCCGTCGAGGAAGCCCGGACACTCCCGAGTGAGGCCGGCTTTCGCCTGCCCTTGTGGGAGGAAGACGCGGTCGCGTCGGCGAGCTCGAACGGGCAAGGCCCGAGCGAGGTCGAGACCGCCTCGGCGTCCCTCTCTGATCGGCTGACGGTTCGACCCCGGGGCACCGCCGCGCGGGACGGGGTCTCCGAGCCGGTGAGCCGACTCTCCGACGATCCGTCTCGGTCGCTGCGCGATGACTCGCTCTGGAGCCGGCGCGATCGTCTCCTCGCCGAGCTCGCACTCTTTCGTGAACGGGACGAACGCAGCCTGCGGGACGGCGACCGTTTGAAGAAGCACCGGATCCAGAAGCAGCTGATGGCGCTGCACTTCCTGCTCGAGGGTGACGACCTCTCCCACCTCGAGCCGATCATCGCCAGCCTGGAGGAGCCGATCGAACCCGCGCGGGAGCACGCGCTGCTCGAAGCGGCGTTCTACGAATCGATCGATCTCGAGGACCGGAGCGAGGCGGTTCTCGCTCGCCTCGATGGGCGAGCGGCCGACCGCGACTTCCGCATCTCGACTCCGATCCCATGTGCCACGATCGAGGGACGCGGGCGCTACCAGCCCGTCGATCGCGAGAAATTCCGTCCCGGCGAAGCGCTCCGCCTCTACTCGGATGTGTACGGCCTGCGCAACCTCCGGGTGGGGAAACTCTACCGACAGGAGCTCGAGGTGCAGATCTTCCTGCTCGACGCGAAAGGCGAAGAGCGGGACCGGGTCACGGTCGCGACCGAGACGAGCCCCACCCCGGAGCCGGTTGTCGACTCGTTCCTGATCGTGCCCTACACCTTGCCCGAGAAGACTCCCTTCGGAGAGGTTCGATTGGTGCTGTCAGTGAAGGATCTGAACTCCGGATCGGTCGCTCGCCAGGAGCGCGCCCTGCGGATCGCGCCGTAGTGACGGCCGGTGGGACGCGCATCACGGGGGGAAGCCTGCGCGGAGAAACGGTCCACGTGCTGCCTGGGAAGTTCGTCCGACCGATGCGAGCTCGGGTCCGGGAGTCGCTCTTCGCGATCCTCGGGAAGGAGATCGAACGGGCTCGAGTGCTCGATCTCTACGCCGGGTCGGGCGCCCTCGGGGCCGAAGCGATCTCGCGGGGGGCGGTATTCGTGCTCTACGTAGAGCGTGACCGCCGGGTGATCTCCGTGCTCGAGGAAAATCGAAAGCGTCTCGGACTCACCGCCCAGAGCGAGGTCGCCGCGATCGATCTCCACCGCACCACCCCCCCCGCCGAGGAACTCTTCGACATCGCGCTCATCGATCCCCCCTTCCCCGACTTCATCAGCTCCAAGCCAGGGCGAGACCCGTGGCAGGTGATCGAGCGGATCGCAGCGGCGTGCCTGGTCGAGAGAGGGCGGATCGCGCTCGAGCACCCGAAAGGGGCCGAGCCGCCGACCTCCGATCTCATCGAGTGGGAGGACGCGCGGCGCTATGGAGATACTGAACTGCGCCTGGGCCGCGCAAGATAGCCCGGGCGCAGCTTGCCGAGGATTGGCTCAGTACCCTAGGTCGATTTCGTGGGCTTTCTCGAGGAACGCCACGAGCAGCGCCACCGTCGCCTCCAGGTCTTTGGAGCTGACCGTCTCCACCACGGTGTGGACGTACCGGCAGGGAACACTCAGCGTGATCGCGGGGACGGCACTTCCGCCGCGCTGGATCCCACCCGCGTCGGTGCCGCCGGCGGTCAGTACCTCCATTTGGAAGGGGATCTCTCGCTCGCGGGCGATGTCGCGCATCGCGCGCACCAGCTTCGGATGGCTGATCGACGACGAGTCGTGCACCTTGATCGCGACCCCGCCGCCGAGCGCCGAGATCTGCTCCTCCGGCTTCGCGCCGGGGATGTCGCAAGCGAGGGTCACGTCGATCGCGACCCCCAGG